>NZ_DASYHS010000008.1:0-32101 GCF_035998295.1 Arenibaculum sp.
CGGCCACGCCGGTATCGGCTCGACGGTATGAGGCCGGCCGGCGGGAAGCGCATGGCCCGGGAAAGGGATTGCGATGAAGATCTTTTCAATGAAGCCCGGCCATGACGGGTCGATCGCCCTGATCGACGGCGCCGCCGGCAAGCTCGAATGGTCGTACGAGGCCGAAAAGGACAGCTTCCCCCGGTACGAAGTGTTCAACCCCGAGCAGCTGGTCATGGCGGCCGGGGAGGTCGGCGCGATGCCCGACGTGTTCGCCGTCAGCGGCTGGGGCAAGGGGTCCATGGCCGCCAACGCGCCCATCGGCGCCGGTTACTACGGCCATGACGGCAACGCCGTCCTCCAGCGCCCCGCGCGCCTGTTCGGCGTCGAAGCGACATACTTCTCCAGCAGCCATGAGCGCTCGCACCTCTGGTGCAGCTATGGTCTTTCTCCCTTCGAACAGGGCCGGCCATGCTACGCGCTGGTGTGGGAGGGCGCTCTCGGCGACTTCTATCTCATCGACGGCGAGCTGGAGATCACGCATATCGGCCGGGTGATGATCACCCCGGGCAACAAGTATTCGTTCCTCTATGCGCTGGCGGACTCCACGTTCACGCTGCCCATGGGCACGCTGAGGAACGAGGATCCCGGCAAGCTGATGGCTCTGTGCGCCTATGGCGCGTCCGGCGAGATGACCCCCGAGGAGCGGGAGATCACGGACTTCCTCCTGAACCGGGACGGCATCCTCGCGAGCCTCGCCAAAGACCACATGCGGTCCTCCAAGTACTACAACATCGGCCTGGAGCATCCCGACTTCACCCGCCTGGCCAAGCGCTATTCCGACGAGATCTTCAACCGGTTCTACCAGTACGCGAAGGCGAGCCTGACGGGCGGCCATCCTCTCCTGATCTCGGGCGGCTGCGGGCTGAACTGCGACTGGAACACGATGTGGCGGAACAGCGGCCTGTTCGCCGACGTGTTCGTGCCGCCCTGCACCAACGACACCGGTTCCGCCATCGGTACCGGCATCGACGCGATGCGTGCCTTCACCGGCAGGGCGAAGCTCGAGTGGAGCGTCTACAGCGACCGGGAGTTCGTCGACGACACGCCGGACATGCCCGACGTCGACGTTCTCCCGCTGAGCTTCGAGCGGGTCGCCCGGTTCCTGGCCGACGGCAAGATCGTCGCCTGGACCCAGGGGCGCTGCGAGATCGGCCCCCGCGCGCTCGGCAACCGCTCGATCCTGGCGGCACCTTTCTCGACGCAGACGCGCGACCGCCTGAACGCCATCAAGAAGCGGGAGGGCTTCCGCCCGGTGGCGCCCATCTGCCTTGAGGAGGAGGTCGACCGCCACTTCGACTGGTCCGGCCCGTCGCCGCACATGCTGTATTTCCAGAAGGTGCGAAACCCGGACCTCCGCGCCATTACCCACGTGGACGGCACCGCCCGGACGCAGACGGTGAACGTCCGGCAGAACGCGGCCATGCACGCGCTCCTCACGCAGTTCGCCGGTGTTACGGGCGCCGGGGTCCTGTGCAACACGTCGCTGAACTTCAACGGTACCGGCTTCATCAATCGCACCAGCGATCTTTACCGATACTGCAAGCAAACCGGCATCGAGGGCTTCGTCTACGACGAGACTTTCTGCGTCTTCCCCAACCGCTGACGCTCCGGCGAAGCGGCACGAGACCATCGCCCGGACCCGAGGTGACGACATGCCCAGGAAAATACTCTACGTGTATGCGCCGGCCGGCCCTCCGCTCGACTACTGCCTCCCGAAGGTGGCGCGGCGCGGCGAGGTGCACACCTGCATCGTCAGCAAGCCGTCGGACTCCAACATGGAGATCCTCCGGCGGCACAGCGCCAGCATTTCGGATTTCACGGACGTCCCGCCGGCCGCCGCCCTGAAGAAGGTATGGGAGGTCGCCGTCGCGCTGAGGCCGGACACGGTGTTCACCTTCTCGGAGTTCCTGCTGAAGTCGGTTTCGGAGATGGCGCGCGAGCTGGGCCTGCGCGGCGTGGGGCCGAACATCGAACTGGGCCGCAACAAGGTGCTGATGCGCGAGCGCTGGAAGGCCGCCGGCGTGCCCCAGCCGGACTTCCGTCCTATCGCATCCCCGAATGACGTCGGGCGTGTCGGCGAGTTGCGCTTTCCCGTCCTCATCAAGCTGGCCTACGGCGCGGGCTCCATCGGCCAGCAGATCGTCCGCGACGCGAGCGGGATCGACGGCGCGGTCGAGCGGCTGCTGGCGGCGACCGACGCCGCCCGGCTGGCGGGCAAGCACGAGTTTTCCGAGCACGAGGGCTTTCCCCAGCTGATCGCCGAGGAGATCATCCGGTCGACCACGGAGTCCTGGTACGACGAGGATGGCTACGGCGATTACCTCAGCGTCGAAGGGCTGGTGAAGGACGGCGTCTACCATCCGCTGGCCATGACCGGCCGGCTGCGCACCATCCCTCCCTTCACCGAACTGGGCAACGTCGCCCCGTGCGTGCTCGACGCCGGCAAGAAGGCGAAAATCGTCGAGCTGATCACCAGGGCCGTGACCGCGCTGGAGTTCGAGAACTGCGCGACGCACACCGAGATCAAGCTGATGGCGGACGGCGAGGTGGCTTTCCTCGAAACTGCCGCCCGCATGGGCGGCGTCGTCATCGCGAAGGAGTTGGACGAGGTCTTCGGTATTGATTACGTGGACCTGTTCCTGGGCGTGATCCTGGGCGACCCCGTGCGCATCCCCGCCTTCGAGGAGATGCCGCCGCGGTGTGCGGCGGCATCGGTGGCGTTGATCGGCTGCGACAGCATCGGTACTCCCTGGACGACGACGAGGCTGTTCCATCCGGACACCGTCGACTGGGCCGGTCTGGTCGGCGGCCTGGCCGACGTCCACATCCAGATGGCGCAGTCGATCCGGGTCGGCGCCGAAATGCAGCCCTACGACGAATCCGGCGGCCTGTTGAACTATGCCGGGCAGGCGTTCCTGGTCAGCCCGCGGCCGGCCGACCTGAAGGCGGCGGCATACCGCCTGCTGGACGGCCTGGAAGCGTGCCTCCCCCCGGGTCGTTGAGGCCGGCGCCCAGGTCCGCCTTCTTCCCGCCGACCCCCTTCTCCCGAGAGCGAGCGAGACCATGCAGTCGAGTCCAGCCCGGATCAGCGCGATCTTGTGGACGGTCAATCTTTCGTCCATCGCTGCCAGTATTTTCAGTTATGTCTACCTGTCCTACTTCGTCTACGAGCGGACGGGGCAGGTCCTGTATTCGGAACTGGTGCTGCTGGCGCCGCTGGCCATTCCAGTGCTTCTCTGCCTCGCCATCAACCGCCTGACCGGGTTCAGCCCGCCGCGGCAGCTGCTGGTGGTCACCAACCTGGCGGGCGCCGCCGTTGCGGTCGCGACCTACGTGCTGATCGAGGACTACGTCTTCGTGGCGGTGATCGGCGCCCTTCTCATCGGCTTCCTCGATGCGCTCCAGCGGGTGGGGCGGACGGTGGCGGTCAAGAACTATTTCTCGGCGGCCGACGTGAAATACGCGATTCCATTGACCCACACCGCGCAGTTCATTGCCGGCGGCCTGGCCGGCGTCGGGTTGTCCTTCTACAAGGACGAGGTGACGCCCCAGATGGCGCTGACCATAGTGACCGCCGCGTTCGCCATCGCCATGATCGCCGCGCTGTTGCTGCCCCGCCTGCCCTGGACGCCGGCGGCGAACCCGCTGGAAGCGAGCGCCAAGGCCGCCGGCGGCGCGTTCGGGGCCATCGGCCGCCTGCTCGCCAGCCTTCCCGCGCTGCGCTACCAGTTCGTCGCCTTCGTCCTGTTCGTCAGCGTCTTCCAGGGTTTCTTCAACGTCTCGCGCGTCGCGTTGCCGACCCATCAGCTCAACCTCTCGCAGGCCTATGTCGGCTACCTGCAGATCATCAGTGCCATGTCGGCTCTGGCTGGTGCGCTGCTGTTCGTCTGGCTCGGCAAGCGGAATTTCGTCTTCGGTCGGGCCGCCGTGGCGACGCTCAGCGTGGTCAGCCTGGCCGCGATGGTGGGATCGACCAGCACGAGGGACGTTGCGACCAGCTACACCATGTACCTGGTCTATATGTTCGTGTGGGAAATTCTCTTCTTCAAATACCAATCCGACGTCGTGAATTTCACGCCGACCGAGCACATGCCGCTGGTCGCCACTTTCCAGTATGCGGCAGTTTATCTCGGCATGATCGTCACGGCCTTTATCGGCGGCATCATAACTCACTACACCAACTTGACGACGGCGGCGCTCGCCTTCACGCTGGCCTACGGTGCCGTGATGATCCTCCATGCGCCGCGTACCGGACAGCCTCTGGCCAGCGGGAAGGGGGCCTCGTAGACGGACCGTGCCGGACGGGCGGCCGCGGGATGGCCGCCTTTCCGGACGCATGGCTCGACGACTGCCCCATGAACAGCGACGGTGGAATTCGATGGACGCGTCAAGACATCTGGTGATGATCCACGGCCTGCTTGGCTCGATCGACTATTTCTTGCCTTCCGACAGGATCGGGGACATCGCCGTCCACACGCCGGATCTCCTCGGTTACAGCCGGCGCCACGCCGACGCCGGGACCGGGACGCTCACGCTGGACCGCCAGGCCCGGCATGTGATCGCCTATGTCCGGGAACGCGTCGGCAAGCCGGTCTGGCTCCTGGGGCACAGCGTCGGCGGCGCCGTCGCCATGCTGGCCGCGCGGCTGGAACCGTCCCTGGTCCGGGGCGTGATCAGCGTCGAAGGCAATTTCACGCTGAACGATGCGTTCTGGTGCCGGAAGATCGGCGCCATGTCCGCCGAGGATTGGGCCGCCGAATACGCGGACATGCAGTCGGACCCCGAGCGATGGCTGCGGAACGGCGGCATCGAGCCCACGGCCGAGCGCATCGGCTGGGCAGCGGCCATTTTGCACAACCAGCCTCATGCCACCGTCCGTTCCATGGCGCGCGCCGTCGTGACGGAAACGGCGGTGCCGGAATTCCTGCGGCAGGTGCGGTCGGTCATCGACTCCGGCATGCCGGTCGCGTTGCTGGCCGGCGAAACGTCGGCGGCGGAATGGGACGTGCCGGACTGGGTCAGGGCGTCCGCGAAGGAGCACGCGGTCCAGCGCGGTACCGGCCACATGATGATGCTGGAGGCGCCGGCGGAGTTCTGCCGGATCGTCCGGACGCTCGTCGATGGCCTCGGCGGGGCGGCACCGGCGGAACGCCGCTAGGCTTCGGCCTCGGCCTTCAGCATGCCGACCGCCCGGCGGAACGCCGCCACCGTGTGGTCGAGGTCGTCGTCGGCATGGGCGGCGGAGGTCAGGCCGCCGGGCCAGCCGCCGATGTCGACGCCGTTCGCGAGCAGCGCCATGCGCAGCTTGTCGACCAGCGCCGGCGGGTTCGTCTTCAGCTCGTCGGGCGCGACCGCGTGGGGGTCGAACGCCCGGGGGTCGAGCGCGCGGCGGTTCGGGTTGAGGAAGATCTGGAAGCCCGAGAAGGCGCCGTACACCGCCCAGGGCACGCCGGCCGCCGCCAGCTCGGCGTTCAGGCGCGCGCGCAGCTCGGCGGCGAACGCGTTGGCCCGCTCGCAGGCGGGCTCGGCGCGGATGATCTCCAGCGCGGCGATGCCGGCTGCGGCCGAGACGGGATTGGCGTTGAAGGTGCCGTAATGCTGGATCTTCTCGAAGCCCGCCGATTCGGCCGCGTCCGCGTCGAGCCGCTCCAGGATGTCGGCGCGCCCGGCGACGGCGCCGCCCGGCAGCCCGCCGGCCAGGACCTTGGCCAGCGTCGTCAGGTCCGGCGTGATCCCGTATACGGACTGCGCCCCGCCGGGTGCCACCCGGAAGCCGGTGATGACCTCGTCGAAGATCAGCGCCGCGCCCGCGCGGGACGTTTCCTCGCGCAGCGCCCGCAGGAAGTCCGGGCGGAGCGGCACGCGCCCGAACGACGCCCCCGTCGGCTCGACGATGACGGCGGCGATGTCCCGTCCATGGGCCGTGAACGCGTCCCTCAGCGCGCCGACGTCGCCGGGCGGCAGCAGCAGCGTCCCCGCCGCGATCTCCGGCAGCACGCCCGCCGGCACGCTCCCGGCCGGGCCCCCGCCCGACGCCACGTGGTCGTGCCAGCCGTGGAAATGGCTGCGCAGGCGCACCAGCAGCCTGCGGCCGGACCAGGCCCGGGCGAGCCGCAGTGCCAGATGGGTCGCCTCCGTGCCGGACGCGGTGAAGCGGACGCGCTCGGCGCTCGGCACCAGGTCCCGGACGAGGCGCGCCCAGCGGACCTCCAGCGCGTGGCTGGCGCCGAACTGCGTGCCGAGCGCGAGTGCCGCACCGGCCGCCTCCACGACCTCCGGCCGGCCGTGGCCGAGCAGCAGGGCGCCGTGGCCGCCGAAATAATCGACGTATTCGTTGCCGTCGACGTCCCATTTGCGCGATCCGCGCGCGCGTTCGACGAAGACGCCATGGGGCCGCATGTAGCGGGAGTCATGGGTGATCCCGCCGGGCATTACCTCGCGCGCCTCCCGGGCGAGGCGGGCGGAGCCGGGCGTGCGCTCCCTGTACAGCGCGCAGATGGGCGAGTTGGAGTACGCGTCGTTCATGGCGGCTCCTCGGGTCACCGGAACAGTCCCGGCAGCCACAGGATCAGCCCGGGCCACAGCGAGACGACGACGATCACGGCGAGATGGCACAGGTAGAAGGGCAGGGAGGCCACGATCGCGCGCTCGTAGGGGACGCCGGCGATCTGGGCCGCCGTCATCAGGGTCATGCCGACCGGCGGGGTGATGTTGGCGAGGTTCAGGGTCAGGATCATGACCATCGCGAAATGCAGCGGGTCGAAGCCGAGCTGGATCATCGCCGGCACCAGCACCGGCGCCACCACCACCAGGGCCGGCAGCACGTCCAGCACCGTGCCCAGCAGGATCAGCAGCAGGTTGACCAGCATGATCTGCACGGCCGGGTCCGTGCTGGCCGACGCGATGATCGACGCCGCGTCGCGTGCGATGCCCGAGCGGGTGACGAACCAGCCCAGCACGGTGGAGGCCGCCAGCAGGAAGAACACGACGCCGCTGAACTGCACCGTGGTCACCAGGGCCCGCCAGATCCTGGCCGGCGTCAGCGTCCGGTGGACCAGGAACCCGATCGCGATCGTGTAGATCGCCGCGAAGGCGGACGCCTCGGTGATGGTGGTGAAGCCGCCGAGGATGCCGCCCAGGATGATCACCGGCACCAGCAGCGCCGGGATCGTCGGCAGGAAGGCGCGGGCCGCCGTCCGCAGGTCGGTGTCGCCGTGCCGCGGGAAACCGTAGGCCCACGCCATGGCGCCGCTGGTCGCCAGCAGGGCGCCGGTCATCAGCAGCCCCGGCACGATCCCCGCCACGAACAGCTCGAGCACCGAGACGTCGCGCAGGATCGCGGCGTAGACCACCATCACGATGCTGGGCGGGATGATCGGCCCGATGATCGAGGAGCAGGCCGTGACCGCCGCGCTGTAGGCGGGGCTGTAGCCCTCCTTCTTCATCGCGGGGATCATGATCTTGCCGATCGCGACCGTGTCGGTGATCGCGGCCCCGGTGAGCCCGGCGAAGAACAGGCTGACCGTGACGTTGACGTGGCTGAGCGCGCCGCGCACGCGGCCCAGCAGCGCGTTGTTGAACGCGATCAGCCGCGCCGTCAGCCCGGCCTCGTTCATCAGCTCGGCCGTGAAGATGAAATAGGGGATCGCCATCAGCAGGTAGCCGGACACGCCCGAGAACATGCGTTCGGCCAGGATGGCGAGGAACTGGGTCCCGCCGAGCTCCATCGCCCCCGCGAGGCCCGACATCACCATCACCAGCGCGATCGGCGTGCCGATCAGCAGCAGGACCAGGAAGGCGGCGACGGCGGAGGTCACGGGACCTCCCGCTGCATCTGGAGGTCGGGCGGCCCGGCGGGCTCCACCATCAGCCGGCCGCACAGCATGTGGACCAGCAGGATCGCCCCGGTGGCGGGCACGGCCGCCGCGACCCAGCGCGCATGCACCTGGATCTGGTCGGACACCATGTAGAGCTGCCGCGCCCCCAGGAAGTATTCCCAGCCGTAATGCACCAGCAGCACGGCGAACAGCCCCGCGACCGCGAGGTTGACCCAGCGCAGCACCCGCACCGCCGGGGCCGGCAGCGCCGCCAGCAGCGCCGTCATGGCGATGTGCTCGCCCCGCTTGAAGGCGACCGTGATGCTGAGCAGGCCGATCCACGGGATGAACAGCCGGGCCAGCGAGTAGGTCCAGCTCAGCGCCGCGCCGGTGACCACCATGTAGAAGAAGCCGATGAAGGAGATGGCGAGCATGACCAGGATGCAGGCGACGCACGCGACGGTGACGGCCCGGTCCAGGCCGTCGCTGACCGCCGCGGCCACGCCCCGCCGGCTTCCGGCGTCACTCGCCATAAAGCGCCATGTCCTCCGCGGCGATCTCGTCCTCGATCCTCACGACTTCCGTCAGCAGCCCGTCGACCAGCCCGGCGTCGATGCCGAAGTCCTGGGTGATCCACTGCCGCCATGCCGGCCGCGCGACCTCGGCCATCCGGCGCCGCTCATCGGCCGGCAGCACGTAGCATTCCTCGAACTCCTCGCACGAGACGGCCCAGCCGTCGATCGCCTGCAGCGCCGCGATGCCGTGGCCGATCCGGATCGCCTCGCGGGCCGCCAGCACGATCGCCCGCTGGTATTCCTCCGGCAGCGACTGGAACCAGGCCTCGCTGACCAGCCAGGACTGGGAGTTGTAGACGTGCCCGCTCAGCGTCGTGTAGTCGTTGACCTCCCACAGCTTGAAGGACTTGCTGACGCCGGGGGCGTTGAACTGCCCGTCGGCCAGCCCGGTGCCCAGCGCCGTCAGCACCTCGCCCCAGGGCAGCGGCGTGGCCGACGCGCCCAGCGCCTGCATCGTCGCGACATGGGCGGGGTTCTCCTCGACCCGGATCTTCAGGCCCTGGATGTCCTCCATCGTGCGGATCGGCCGCACGTTGTTGGTGAACGCGACGAAACCGCCGCCGTCGTCGAAGGTGCCGAGGAAGCGCAGCCCCGCCGCCTCGACCGTGCCTTTCATGAACTCCGCATGCCACGGCCCGTCGAAATAGGCGCGCGCGACCCGGTAGTTCGGGAACAGGAAGGGGGCCGTGACGATCTGGTAGCTCGGGTAGAAGGACGACATCGCGCCCGAGGAGATCACCGTCGCCTGGAGCAGTTGCCCGGCCTGGGCCTGCTGTCCGGTCTCGACCTCCGTGCCGAGCTGGCCGCCGCCGAAGATCTGGACGTCGATCGCGCCGTTCGTCGCGGTCTCGACGAGGGATTCGAAATGCAGCAACGAGGGATGGACCTCATTGTTGACCCGATCTTCCGGCAGGATATGGGCGATTGCCATGGTGTATTCGGCGGCCCCGGCCGGTCCTGCCAGCAATGTCGCGGCTGCGAGCGCGGCCACCGCGACCGCGGAAATTGCTTTGGTCATCGGTCCGTCCTCCCCGTTGATTTCTTGTCTATGCCTCAACGATAGGCCGGGGATTTCCGAGTCCGCAACCCCGCACTCCCGGGTATTCGACGTTATTCTCCGTTAGGAGTAAGTCTTTTCGGCGCGGGCCGGTCCACCTCCCGCAGCAGCCGCTCGGCCTCGGCCAGGTCGTCCGGCCGGTTCGCGTTGAAGAAAGGGTCCGCCGGCTCGACCGGCCATTCGGCGACCGCCAGGCGGTAGCGCGCGGTCCAGGCGTCGACCTTGCGCATGTCCTCCTCGACCATGGCGCGGCGCAGCTCGTCGCGCAGGCGCACCGGCCACAGGCCGAACACGGGATGGCGCCGCCCGCCGGAAGCGGCGCAAGCCATGTCCGCGCCCTCGCGTCCGACGGCCTCGGCGAGCCGCGCGACGAGGTCGCGCGGCAGGAACGGGGCGTCGGTCGCCACGCTCGCGACCCAGGCGGCGCCGGGCGCGTTGCGCGCCGCCCAGTCCAGCCCGGTCAGGACGCCTGCCAGCGGGCCCGCGAAGTCCGGCACCACGTCGGCCGCGACCGGCAGCCCCCAGCGGGCGAAGCGGTCGGGGTCGCCGTTGGCGTTGACCACCAGGGCGCCGACCTGCGGGCGCACCCGCTCGACGACACGGTCCAGGATCGGCCGGCCGCCGAGGTCGCGCAGCGTCTTGTCGCCTCCGCCCATGCGGCGCGACAGCCCGCCGGCCAGCAGCACGCCGACGACGGCGTCAGGCGGCATCATCGTCGCGGCTCCCCTTGCGCCCGCGGTCCCGGGGCTCGTCCTCGGCCTGGGCCGGGTCCATGTCGTAGTCGATGCGCTCCAGCCCGGCCAGCGCCAGGAAGCGCTTGCCCTTGGCGCGGCCGATCAGCGTCAGGTTCGCCTGGCGCGCCAGGTCGACGCCCCAGGCGGTGAAGCCGCTGCGCGAGACCAGGATCGGGATGCCCATCTGCACGGTCTTGATCACCATTTCCGAGGTGAGGCGGCCGGTCGTGTAGAAGATCTTGTCGTGGGGCTCCAGGCCGTGGCGCCACATGTAGCCGGCGACCTTGTCGACGGCGTTGTGCCGGCCGACGTCCTCCATGTAGACGAGCGGCCGGTCCTCCCGGCACAGCACGCAGCCATGGATGGCGCCGGCCTCCAGGTACAGGCTCGGCGCGGTGTTGATCGCTCTCGTCAGGCGGTACAGCCACGAGGTCTTCAGCCGCGCCTCGGCCGGCAGCCGGATCTCCTCGAACTTCTCCATGACGTCGCCGAACACCGTGCCCTGCGCGCAGCCCGAGGTCAGCGTCTTCTTCTTCAGCTTCTCCTCGTAGTCGGTCGCGCGCTCGGTGCGCACGACCACGGTCTCCGTCTCCTCGTCGAAGAGGACCTCTTCCACGCGGTCGTCGCGCCGCAGCATGTTCTGGTTCAGCAGGTATCCCAGGGCCAGGTACTCGGGATAGTCGCCGATCGTCATCATGGTGACGATCTCCTGGCCGTTCAGGAACAGGGTCAGCGGGCGCTCGACCGTGACGGCGGTCTCGACCTCGCGGCCGGTGTGGTCGATGCCGGCGACGCGCCGCGTCAGGCGCGGGTCGCCGGGATCGGGGCGGATGATGAAATCGTCCATCGCAGAAGGGTATGCGGCCTGCCCGCCGGGGGCAAGCCGGCTGCCCCCGCGGCTGGCCGCCGATGTCGCTTTGCCGGGCATCGGGCCTGTGATACCCCTGCCGCGCACCGCCACGGCCCTGCCATTCCGAGTGACGCCATGGAATACCTGCAGGCCCTCATCCTGGGCCTCATCGAGGGACTGACCGAGTTCATACCCGTCTCCAGCACGGGCCACCTGATCCTGGTGGTCGACCTGCTGGGCTTCCAGGGGCCCGAGGGGCGGGTGTTCGAGGTGGTGATCCAGCTCGGCGCGATCCTGGCGGTCTGCCTGGTGTATTTCCAGCGGCTGCTGCGGATGGTCCTCGGCCTGCCGTTCGACCAGGGGGCCCGGCGCTTCGCGGCGGCGATCCTGATCGCCTTCCTGCCCGCGGCACTGGTCGGGGTCCTGGCCCACTCCTTCATCAAGTCCGTGCTGTTCTCGCCCTGGGTCGTGTCGGTGGCGCTGATCCTCGGCGGCGTCGCGATCCTCGTGATCGAGCGCCTGAGCATCCGGCCGCGCTATCACGAGGTCGAGGCGTTCCCGCTGCGCCTCGCGCTCGGCATCGGCATCCTGCAATGCCTCGCGATGATCCCCGGCGTGTCGCGGTCCGGCGCCACGATCATGGGCGCGCTGCTGCTCGGCGTCGAGCGCCGCGCCGCGGCGGAGTTCTCCTTCCTGCTCGCGATCCCGACCATGCTCGGCGCCGCGACCTACGACCTCTACAAGAACTGGTCCCATCTCGGCGTGGAGGACGGGACGCTGATCGCGGTCGGCTTCGTCGCCGCCTTCTTCGCCGGGCTGCTGGTCGTCAAGCTGGTGCTGGGCTTCATCTCGCGCTTCGGTTTCGCGCCGTTCGGCTGGTACCGGATCGCGATCGGCAGCGCGATGCTGGCCCTGCTGTCGCTGCGCTGACGCTCAGCGCTCCTCGGGCTTGCCCGGGCGGTCGGGATCGGGCCGGCTGCGCTTCGGCCCGCCTTCCTGCTCGGGGAAGTCGTCGGGGCTTTCGCTCGTCCCCCGGGCCCAGTCCTCCTTCGAGATCTCCTTCGGATCGGTCGTCGGCTTTCCGGTGCTGCTCACCTCGGGGCCTCCTTCGTCGCGGGTCTCCCCTCAACCGGGAGCCGGCAGTCCGGTTCCCCCCAGCGCGAGGCGCAGCAGGCGCCGGTAGCGCCGCGCCTGGCGGGCCATGCCGGCGGCGTCCGCGCCGCGCCCGAGCGCGCCCGCCGCCATGTCCGCATAGCCGAGGCGGAACGCGAGATACGCCACGGTCTGGAAGGGCAGGCGGCCCGCAAGGCCGCGGTCGCCCGCCGCTTCGCCGACTTCGGCCGCCAGCGCCAGCGCCTGTCCCGGCCGGAGCCCGAACTCGACGGCCAGCCCGGCGACGTCCCAGGCGACGTCCTGCGGGCCGGGCAGGAAATGGTCGTCGTGATGGTCGAGCGCGTCGGTCTTGACCAGCCGGCCCGCGGGCGTGCGCAGCCACTCGTGCGGCAGCATCCGCCCGTCCACCGCGACGGCGGGGACAGCGCGCAGCGCGCGCAGGTGCCGCTCCATCCCCGCGAGCCGGTCAAGCCACGGCCGGCCGAGCCCTTCGGCGACGTTGGTCTCGATCATATGCGCGAGGCCGTCGACGTCCGGCGCCCCGCCGGCCGGGTGCTCGCGGGCGAGATGGGCGAGATAGCGCGCTGCCGTCCTGGTCAAGTCGTCCTCGGCGCGGCCGCGCCGCAATGCCGTGCCTTCCACCCAGCGCAGCACCAGGAACCCCCGCTCGATGCCGAGCGGTTCCGGCCCGAACCCGGCCGCGGCCAGGCGCTGCGCGCGCAGCAGCCGGGCGCGCCCGTGCCGGCCCAGGCCGGCGAAGCGGTGCACCACTCCGTCCTGGAGGTATTTGCGCCGCTCGTGCCAGGGCTGGACCGCGGCCCGGGTCCCCGTGACGTCGCGCCAGGCGCCGCCGGAAAGGTCGCGGGCGCCGGCGAACGGCGCGCGCGGCAGCCACACCTCCTCGAACGACGCGTGCGCCACCGGGTGCCGGGGCCAGCGCTCGCGCGCGGCCTCGCTCGCGAAGCCGGACGGGTCCGGGCGCCAGCTCGGGAACAGGACGATCCGCTCGTCCGGGAAGCCCAGCTCCGACAAGGCCCGCGCGGTGCCGCAGAAGGAGGAGCCGCTGAGCCCCGGCCCCTCGTCCACGACCAGGGCATACCGGTCGTTGCGGTCCCGGAACCATGCCTCCAGGTCCGGCGTCAGCCGCAAGCCGCGGTCGAAGGGGTGTCCGTGCGGGCGGACCGTCACCGTCTCGACCTCGGCCCCCTCGGCCTCCATGCCGGCGGCGACGGCCGCCGACAGGCTGGTGCCGATCGAGCGGATGCCGACGCAGACCGCCCGCCGGACCCCGCCGTCGCGCGCGAGGCGTTCCGCCGCCGCGAGATAGGTCTCGGGATAGAGCGCGTAATAGGCGTAGCCCTCGGCGACCTTCAGCGTGACGCGCGCCGGCAGCGCCATCGCGCGCAGCCGCAGCAGCAGGCCCGCCGCCTCCGCGCCCGCGCCCGCGCGGTCGCCGGCGGACGCGCCGTGCCACGCCAGCCGCATCTCGCGGGCCAACGCGGTGCCCGCGGCGCGCATCGCGTCCGCCAGCGGGTGCAGCCCGTCCCGTTCCGGGAACAGCCCGTCCGCGACCGCCGCCTCCAGTTCCCCGAACTCGGCCAGCAGCCCCCCGGGGCCGTCGGTGGAACCGCCGTCGCGCAGGCCTCGGACGATGTCGTCGACGACGGCGCGCGGGCACGCCTCCCGGGTCGCGTCGCGGTAGACGATCATGGCGCGGGGGAGGCGAGGTCCTTGGACAGGATCCACTGATCGAGCGGAACCCGCGTCGGCACGCCGTCGGGCGTGACATAGGTGTAGTTGTCGACCGCGCGCCCGGCGAGGCGGTAGCCCAGCCGCTCGTAGAAGCGCCGCGCCGCGGGATTGTCGCGCTCCACCCCCAGTTCGGAGCGCTTCAGGCCATGCGCCAGGATCACGTCCTCGGCCGCCGCCATCAGCTCGCGGCCGATGCCCAGGTTCTGCAGGGGCGGGAAGACGCGGACCGCCCACAGCAGCGCGGCACCCTGGTGGCGCTTGCGCGCGAGATCGACCCAGACCTGCCCGATCGGGAAGCCGTTCGCGTCCGCCACCAGCATCACCTCGTCCCCGCGGCGGTGGCGTTCGAACGCGTTGCGTATGATCTCGCGGTGGGGCGTGTGCAGGCCCATCCATTCCAGCGCCTCGAGGTCCGCCTCGCGGCACGGCCGGATCGCGAAGTCGAGCCGGGTGCCACCGCGGCGCAGGATCCGGGTGCCAGCGGTGTTGGTGATGCCCGAATCCATTGGTGTCCCTCCTCTCGTCCCAGGATCTCAACCCCGCCCCGGCGGTCGCGTTCCGGCCCACGCCGGCGGTCGTTCCGTCACCGGACCGTAGGCGGCGGGGCGATCCGGCGGGTGCCGGTCGGCCGGTCGACGGCCCCCCAGCGGTACTTGTAGGGCTCGCGCCCGCGCAGGAAGTCGAAATGCGCGGCACCTTCGGCCGTCGCGGCGTCGATCGCGTGCCCGACCGCGATCGTCCCCGGGCCGATCGGGGCCATCTCCGGGTCGAAGCCGCCGATGTAGTAGTGGAAGCGGCCCTTGGCGCACAGGCCGTAGAGGACGGCCGCCGTCCTGCCGCCGACCGCGATCCGGTACAGGCGCAGCAGCCCCGACGCGGCCAGCGCCGGTACGGCGGCGCGGTGGAAGTCGGCGACCCGGGCGTCCGACAGCACGCCGCCGCCGTGCTCGCGCCAGCGCGCGCCATGCAGCGCGAACAGCGCGTCCAGCAGCTCCGGCCCGCCGGCCGCCGCCTCCAGGCCGCCGGCCCGTTCGGCCCGGTTGCGGGCGGTGCGGAGGTTCTGGGCCATGCTTCGGGACAGGCGGGCGGGCAGGGCGACCTCGGGGCAGGGCTCGCCCTCGCCCGCGGCGTCCGGCCAGCCCTCGGGCGCCGGCATGGCGAGCAGCGGCGAGCCGGGCGGCACCTGGAACAGGTCGAGCGGCAGCCCGTCCAGCGCCCGGCCGAGCACATGGCCGAGCGCATGGCCGAGCGGGACGGGATCGAGGCCGGGCGCGAACACCCCGTCCAGGTAGTCCGACGTCCCGGCCCCCCAGGCGAGCAGCCGCCCGTCCAGCTCGAACAGCGGCAGCAGGCCGACGAGCCGGCCGGATGCGCGGAGCGTCAGCACCGCCGCGCGCCCGTCGGCGAAGCATTCCCGCCAGGCCAGCAGCCAGGCGGGGCTCTGGAACGGCCCGGCGGCCGAGCGCCGCCACAGCTCCCACCACTCCTCCTCCAGCCCGCCCGCGTCCTCGCGCAGCTCCACCCTCATGCGAGGCGTCCGTACAGGTCGAGGTAGCGCCGCGTCATCGCCCCGGCCGAAAAGCGCTCGCGCGCGGCCGCACGGCAGGTCTCCGGGTCGATGCCGCCCGAAGCCTCGATCGCCTCGGCCATGGCCGCCTCGTCCTCGACCAGGAAGCCGGTGCGCCCATGCTCCACGATCTCGGCCAGCGCGCCGGCCGGGAACGCCACGACCGGCGTCCCGCAGGCGAGTGCTTCCATCGCGACCAGGGAGCTGGTCTCCGGCACCAGGCTCGGCACGACCAGGCAGCGCGCGCCCGACAGCAGGCGGCGCTTGCGCGCGAAGCCGGCCGGGCCGACGAAGCGCCGCAGCCGGTCGAGCCTCGGCTCGATCCGCGCGGCCCAGTACGCCTCGTGCTCGGCATAGGGATAGACCCGGCCGGCCAGCAGCAGCGGTCGTCCGGCCCGCCGGGCGGCGTCGAGGGCGAGGTGGTATCCCTTCTCCGGGCAGATCCGGCCGATGCAGAGCGCGTAGCCCCGCTTGGCGTGCCGGGCGGCCAGCGCCTCGACCGGGACCCCGTTCCCGATCGGCTCCAGCAGCGCCGGCCCGGGCGGGCAGGTCCGGTGCTGGGCCGCCGACACGCAGTTGAGCCAGGTCAGCGGCCGCCCGGGCCTCAGCGCGCCTTCGGCGTACCAGGACGGGGGCAGGTGCAGCGTGGCCAGCGCCGGGACGCCGGGCGGGGGCAGATAGGCGTCGAAGTCGATGCCGTGCAGGTGGACGAGGTCGACGCGGTGCGTGGTGAGCGCCGCCGCGATCGCTTGGCGGTGGCTCTCCTGCGCCCGCGCGCGCGTCTTGTCGTCGAGCACGCCCTCGATGCGCGGCACCTCCAGCAGCTCCCCCTCCACGCGCGAGCCGGCGCAGGCCACCACCAGCGAACGGTGGCCCGCGCGCACCAATGCGGCGTCGAGATGGGCCAGCACCTGCTCGGCGCCGCCCGCCGCGTCGGGGCCGACCGGCGCCAGCGGGTAGGCGACGCTCAGGACGGTCAGGCTCAGGCCGACGCCCCGGGGCAGTAGCGCCGCACCATCCTCGCGCAGAACTCCGCGAACTCCTCGGGCACCTGCGGCCGGCTGGAGTGGTGGGGGGCGACGCCGCGATGCTCGGGGGTGAAGCAGAAGGTCACGGTGACGTCGAACTCGTCGAGCGCCGATACCATGCGGTCGAACCAGGCATCCGCCCCGGGGCGGAAGCTGTCGGCCCAGCTCAGCCCCGTGCGCAGGTGGCGCACGCCCAGCTCGCGCATCCTGCGCACGGCGTCGTCCAGGCGGTGGTCCTCGAAATGGAACCACTGGCACAGGCCGAGATCCGGCGTCAGGTCGGCGAAGGCGCGGTAGGCCGGCTTCTCGGTCCCGTCCTCGCGCACGATGCCCATGTAGAAATGCCGGTAGTAGGAGGAGCCTTCCGCCTCCCGGTGGCGCGTCGTCGCCGGCCAGGCGCGCGGCAGGTCGAACAGGCTGTACCAGTGGGCGCGCGGCACCCGGCCTGCCAGCAGCTCCGCCGTGCGCTTCAGGCCCCATTCCTGGACCTCCTCGGCGCCGAAGCTGGACACGCCGACCTCGCTGACCCAGATCGGCTTGTCGGTGACGGCGCGGATCTCGTCGATCTTGGCCGGCCAGTCGTGGATCGGCCACAGGTTCCAGTCCAGCGGGAAGCCGTGGACCGCCACGACGTCGATCCCGTCTAGCGCGCCGCGGCCCTGCAGGTTGGTGATGAAGCCGGGGTCGATCGGCGACATGCCGCCCAGCACGCGCGGCAGGCCCGGGTTCTCGGCCCGGATCGCCTCGCAGGCCAGCGTCGCCATCCCGGCGAAATGCGCCCAGTCGGGATCGAGCTCCGGGTCCCAGTGGGACTTGTTGTTGGGCTCGTTCCAGATCATCGCCGCTTCGATCATCGTCCACTCCCCTGCGCCGGGTACGCCGCTCCCGGGCCGTCGCGCCCGACCTTGCCGCAGACATAGACCTCCGCTTCCGGATGGTCCCGGATCTCGAACCCGGAGCTGCGCAGCATGGCCTCGACGCAGGCGCGGTTGGGCACCCACCAGTTCGTCCAGTCGTTGGAATAGCTCTTCTCGATGAAGTGCATCCTGGGAAAGCCGGGACGATCGAAGATCTCCGTCTCCCAGAAATCGTAGTCCTCGCCCACCGGCTCGACCTCGGCGCTGCCGCGCTGCATGGACTGGAAGACCAGCATGTCGTCCGCGACATGCTCGTGGATCAGGTCGAGGGCGAGCAGCGGATGGCGCAGGTGGTACAGCACGCCCATGAACAGGACGAGGTCGAACCGCTCGCCCAGCCGGGCGACGTCGTAGACCGAGAGGTTGCGGAACTCGATCTCGACCCCGCAGGTCTCGGCCGCGAAGCGCGCCTGGGCGAGATAGGTGTCGGAATCGTCGATGCCGACGACCCTGGCGGCACCCCGCCGCTTCATCTCGATCGCGTAGAATCCGGCGTTGCAGCCGATGTCCAGGACGCTCTTGCCCGTGAGGTCGGCGGGGATCGCATGCGCGAAGCCCCGCCACTTCAGTGCCGGATAGTCGCCGAGGAAATGGTCGGGCGCCGTCCTGACGCCGCCGAGGTCGATGTTGTGGAACCAGGGGCCGAGTTCGGCGATGCGTGCCTCGATCTCGTCTGTCGATAGTCTTCTTGTCGTCACGGTCATGGGAGGACCCCGTCCTTCTCCGGGATTCCGGCCTGCGTGCTGAGCAGGCCGATCGCTGCGCGGTACCCGTGCAGGGTGCCGACGTCGACATAGGACCGGCCGGCCCGCGCGCCGCGGGCGCGGCCGCCGCGGGCGAGCCACGCGTTGACGAGCGTGCCGATGTACTCGTCGCTGCGGCCGCGCTCCAGCCACAGCGCATGCAGCTCGGCCAGCACGGCGCCCGTCGTCTTGAACGCGCCCCAGATCCAGTTCGACGCGGGGTTCGGGCACTTGACCTGGATCTCGCTCACGCCGCCCTCGTCGTCGAGCACGACCGCGTCGAAGTATTCCGGCCGCTCGACCGGGAACAGCAGGAAGGACAGCCCCCCGTCGGGCAGCGCGCACAGCGCGTCCTCCGGGAACCACACCGTGTCGGGCAGGCCGACCACCACCATCTCCTCCGGCGCGATCAGCGGCAGCGCGCGGAACACCGCGTCGCACAGCCCGCCCGCCACCGGCTGGACCACGTACGCGATCGCCGCGGCGTCGTAGCCGGCGCCGTAGTATTCGAGGATGTCCGACTTGCCCGGGGCGATCACGAAGCACAGCTTGTCGGCCCCGGCCCGGACCATGCGCTCGACCAGGTACTCGCTGACGGCCCGCGGCCGTTCGGTGCTGCCGTCGAAGCGGCTGCCGACCGGCAGCAGCTCCTTGGAGAAGGCGAGCGGTTGGATGCGCGTGCCGCTGCCCGCGGCCGGGACGATTCCCCACATGCTCAGGCCCCCAGGGGCTGGATGTCTGCGGTCGGGGTGAAGCAGCCGTCGAGGGCGGCGAACAGGTCGCCGACGCGCCGGTCGGCCGTGTGCTCGGCCAGGGTGCGCTCGCGCGCGGCCGCGGCGATGCGTCCCAGCTCGGCGTCCGACAGGCCGAGAGCGGCCTCGGCCTCGGCGGTGTCGCGCGCCACCAGGACCTCGCGCCCGGGCTCGAAGAAGGCGTCCAGCCCGTCCCAGGCGTCCGACAGCACCGGCGTCCCGCACGCCGTCGCCTCGAACAGGCGGCCCGACGGGCACCAGCCCATCGCCGCCATGGCGGCGCGCGTCACGTTCAAGGTCAGCCGCGACGAGCTGTAGAAGGCGGGATGCTCGTCCGGTCCCAGGTGCCGCACGAAGTGGATGTTCGGGGTCCAGGGAAAGTCCTGCGGGTACTGGGCGCCCGCGATCACGAAGCGGCGCTCCGGCATGCGGCGAGCCGGCTCGACCAGCAGGGCCTCCAGCGCGCGCTGCCGGTCCTCGGCATAGGTGCCGATATAGGAAAGGTCGGCCCGGTAATGGTCCTGCGGGGCGGCCGGGCGGTGGATCTCCGGGTCGACATGGCCGTAGAGCGTCGCCGTGCGGCGCGCGCCCAGGCGGCTGCGCAGCTCGGCCAGCGCGGCGCCGCCGGTGTAGCTGAGGACCAGGTCGAAGTCGCCGAGGCCCCGCGGGCCGATGTAGCCGACCGGCTCGCCGCGGCCGAGCTTCGCCAGCGTGACCGGCGTGTCCAGGTCGTAGAACACGCGGGCCGCCACCCGCGACCCCAGGACGAGGTCGGCGGCCGCGACCCCGTCGGGGCAATAGGAGGTGACCATCCCGACATCGGCGTCGGCCAGTTCCCGCTCGGCCTGCGCGCGGACCTCGTCCCAGTCCGAATAGAGCACGAGGCGGCCGTTCGGGATCTCGGACAGGTCGCGCGTGCCCGCATAGTAGGGCACGTCGCGTTCGAAGAAGGTGACCCGGTGGCCGCGGCGCGCCAGCGCGCGCACGAGCCCGCGCCACAGCGTGGCATGGCCGTTGCCCCAGGAGGAGCTGATCGTGAGTCCGAAGACGGTGAGCTTCATTCGGGCACAGCCTCGTTGATGCGCAGGACGCGCGGCCCGCCTGCGTCGAGCAGGATCGTGCTGACCGAGGCCGGCGACACCTCGATGCGCAGGAACAGGTCGAGCGGCGCGCCCAGCCAGTGGGCCAGCGCCGCCCGGATCGGGTCGCCGTGGCTGAACAGCACGATGCGGGCGTCGGGGTGCTCCGCGTGCAGCGCCGTCAGATGGGCGGCGAAGCGGGACTGCACCTCGAACATCGCCTCCCCGCCGGGTGCGCGGGCGGCGCTGCGCACCGCGTTCCAGCGGTGCCAGGCCGGGTCGCGGTCCAGCTCCTCGAAGCTCCGGCCGGTCCAGGCGCCGAAGTCGATCTCCTGCACCGCCGGCGCCGTCTCGACCGCGACGCCGAGGCGGCGCGCGAGCGGCTCGGCGGTCTGGCGCGTGCGCAGCATCGGGCTCGACTGGAGGATGTCCGGCCGCTCGCGTTCCAGCCGGTCGGCCAGCCGTTCCGCCTGCGCCAGCCCGGCCGGCGACAGCGGCACGTCTTCCCGCCCGGCGAGGCCGCGGCCGAGCCAGTCGTGCTGCGCGTGGCGGACGAGATGGAAAACGGTCACGGGCTGGTCCCCGCTTGCCGGCCGGCGGTCACTCCTCGCCCCGGATGAATTTCAGCGTGCGTTGGCGCGCCTCGGCGTCCGTGAACTGCTGGGGCGGCGACTTCATGAAGTAGCTCGACGGGCCGATCAGCGCGCCGCCCATGCCGCGGTCGAGCGCCAGCCGGGCGCAGCGCACCGCATCGATGACCACCCCCGCGGAGTTGGGCGAATCCCATACCTCCAGCTTGAGCTCGATGTTGAGCGGCACGTTGCCGAAGGTCGTGCCCTCCATGCGGATGTAGCACCATTTCCTGTCGGCCAGCCACGGCACATAGTCGGAGGGGCCGACATGGACCGCGTCCGCCGGCAGCGGCGCGCCGAGCTGGCTCGTCACCGCGTTGGTCTTGGAGATCTTCTTGCTGTCGAGCCGCTCGCGCTCGAGCATGTTCCGGAAATCGGTGTTGCCGCCGAAATTGAGCTGGTAGGTGCGGTCCAGCCGCACGCCGCGCTCCGCGAACAGGTTGGTCAGGACCCGGTGGACGATGGTGGCGCCGACCTGCGACTTGATGTCGTCGCCGATCACGGGCAGGCGCTTCTCCTCGAAGCGCCGCCGCCAGCCGTCGTCGGAGGCGAGGAAGACCGGCATGCAGTTGACGAAGGCGCAGCCGGCGTCGAGCGCGCGCTCCGCGTACCAGCGCGCCGCCCGCTCCGAGCCGACGGGCAGGTAGGACACCAGCACCTGGGTCCCGGTCCGGCGCAGCACCTCCGCGACGTCCTCGGCAGGCGCTTCGGACTCCCGTATCTGGCCGGCGACGTATTTGCCGAGGCCGTCCAGCGTCGGTCCGCGCCGGACCTGGACGCCGGTCGCCGGCACCTCCGCGAACACCGCGGTGTTGTTGGGCTGCGCCAGAATGGCGTCGGCGAGGTCGCGCCCGACCTTGTCGGCGCTGACGTCGAAGGCGGCCGAGATCTCGACGTCGGCGACATGGTATCCGCCGAGGTCCACATGCATCAGCCCGGGCACCTGTTCTTCCGGGTCGGCGTGCCGATAGTAATGAAGCCCCTGGACCAGCGACGAAGCGCAGTTCCCGACCCCGACGATGGCAACCCGGATCTTCTTGTCGCTCAAGAGCGCGCTCCGTTCTACGTTGTGCGGCCAGAGTGGGATTCCGGCTGCGTAACGTGCGAATTGGAGGGCTTGTTCCTGGATCTTCGGGAGAAAGCCGGGACCCGCCGGGGCGGCGGAGGTGCCCCGGCGGGGTGGCCCGCCCGATGATCGTGCCGCCTTCCCGGTCTCCCGGGGAGGGGGCGGCCGGGAATACCGGCGCGCTCAGGGACCTCAGACGGCGCGGGTCAGGCCTCCGTCGACGCGGATGTTCTGCCCGGTGATGTATCCGGCTCCCTCGGAGGCGAGGAAGGCGATGGTCGCGGCGATCTCCCGGCTCGTGCCGTAGCGCTGCATCGGCACGCTGGCGCGGCGTTCCTCCGTCGCGGGAAGGCTGTCGATCCAGCCCGGCAGCACGTTGTTCATGCGCACGTTGTCGGCCGCATGGGTGTCCGCGAAGATCTTCGTGAACGACGCGAGGCCCGCCCGGAACACGGCCGAGGTCGGGAACATGGCGCTCGGTTCGAACGCCCAGGCGGTGGAGACGTTGATGATCGCGCCGGACTTCTGCCGCTGCATGATGGGCGCCACGAGGCGCGTCGGGCGGATCACGTTCATCAGGTAGACGTCGAGCCCGGTGTGCCATTGCTCGTCCGTGAGCTCGAGCACCGGGGCCCTGGGACCGTGCCCCGCGCTGTTGACCAGCACGTCGATGCGCCCCCAGCGCTCCATCGCCCCGTCGACCAGGCGCTTCAGGTCGTCGTTCGACTGGTTCGAGCCCGTGATCCCGAACCCGCCGAGATCCCCGGCCAGCGCCTCGCCCTTCCCGGACGAGGACAGGACGGCGATCTTGAAGCCGTCCTGGGCCAGCCTGCGCGCCGCCTCCGCGCCCATGCCGCTGCCGCCTGCGGTGACGAGCGCGACCTTTTCTACTGCCATGCCTCTTGCTCCTGCCGGATGTTCCGGAAGCGGCAGGCGGCCCGCCTGCGCTCCCCGGCATTATCATGGCGCCGGACCGCGCGATGGACTAAGCAGTTCTTCGACGTCGTGGGTGTAGGAATTCTACTGGGATGGCGGGGAAACGCGTCAGGCTGCCCTCGTTGAACGGACTGCGGGCCTTCGAGGCTTCGGCGCGTCACCTGAATTTCCGCCTGGCCGCGGAAGAGCTCGGCGTGACGCAGGGCGCCGTCGCGCAGCAGGTCCGCGGGCTCGAGGCGGATCTCGGGATCAGGCTGTTCGACCGCCTGCCGCGGTCCCTCGCCCTGACCGCTACGGGGCGCGCCTATGTCGCCAATATCCGGCGCGCCTTCGAGCTGATCTCGGAGGCCACGGCGACCCTGAGGCCCCGGCCGTCGCAGGTGACGATCAGCGTGACGCCGACCTTCGCGTCGAAATGGCTGATCCCGCGGCTGCCGGAGTTCTCGAGGGAGCACCCGGCCCTGGAGCTCCGGATCGTCGCCAGCGAGGGGCTGGCGGATTTCCGCTCCGACGGCGTCGACGTCGCCGTGCGCCAGGGCCATCCGCCCTTCGGTCCCGGCCTGGCGGTCGACCCGCTCTTCGAGCACGAGGTCGTGGCGGTGTGCAGCCCGTCCCTGATCCGCGACCGGGGGCGGCCGTTGACGGCCGATGACCTGGGCGACCTCGTCCTGCTGCATGACGCGCATGACCTCTGGCCCCAGTTCGTCGACCACGTCCTGGGAACCGATCGCTTCCCGTCCGGGAGGGGGCAGCGCTTCAGCCAGACGCTGCTCGCCATCGACGCGGCGGTCGCGGGGCAGGGGCTTGCCGTCGCGAGCCGCTTCCTGGTCGAGCAGGACCTGGAGGCCGGACGGCTCGTACTCGCCTTCGACGGCTCGATGCGGGGCGGCACGGACTTCTACGTCGTCGCACCGCGCAAGCCGCGGGACCCCGCCGCGACCGCATCCGTGAGGGCTTGGCTCCTGGATCGGCGATCCAGGTAGGGGGCGGCCGGGCCTGCCCGGCCGCCCCACCTGTTCCCTCAGGCCCGTTCCGTCAGACCGACGGCCCGCCGCTCGTCTCGGTGGAGTTGAAGACGGCCTGGAGGAACAGGCCGATCAGGACCACGAAGAAGGCCAGCGCCGCGAGCTTGGTCTGGGCGACGAGCAGCACCGCCGTGGCGATCGCCAGGACGGACAGTTTCACGATCGTTGCGTTCATGGAAAAGGGCTCCCCGCGGCCGGCCGGGCGGGCTCGCCGTCCCGGCGTCGCGGCCGCGTCTGTGATGTCGGGTGTCGTGGTGGCGGGAGCGGGGCGGCGCTCAGGCAGGCGGCGTCCCGCTGGGGAGCCCGGAAGGAGGACCGGTCGGGAACCGCGGCGTGGCGTGCCCGGCGCCGGGGGCATGGCCGGCATCGGGCGTCGCCGCCCGGACCGGGGCCGGCGCCGGCATTGCCGGGCCGGCGACGGGGTGGGCGTACCGGCCGTCGTCCGGCGTGCCGGGCGGCAGGGCGCGCGGGTTGCGCTCGGCGAGCCTGACCGCCACCGCCCGTTCCGTCGCCTGGCCGGAGGAAAGCTCCGGCTGCGCCGGGCCGTCCGTCCGCCCGGCCCCTGCCGTCGACGCGCCGACGGCCGCCATCACCGCGAGCAGCAGCGGCAGCAGCCTCATGCGCAGGGCGGGCAGGTCGAGGGTCAAGCGATCGGGTCCGTGGCCGGGCCGGCAGGGCCGGCATCGTTCCCGGAGATGGGCTCGCGCCGGGCCGTCCGCAAGCGGTGCCGATGACGCCACCGCCTTGCCTCCGGCGATGGGGCCGCACACATCATGGGGATTCGGATGGCCGGGCGCGTTCCGCGGGTTCCAACCCCGGCCGTCCGGTGGCACCATTGAGGCGGGTTCGTGACAATCCGCTTGTCAATGGTTTCGTTTGAAACGATACTAATCGGACGCACCGTTTCGTCGTGCGGTCGGGCTGCGCAAGCTCGTGTCCGCGCGAAGCAGGAGCACGGAGGGAGCCGTTCCATGAAGAACTACATCTCGTTCCCCAGGATCGAGGGGACGACCTCGCGCCAGGCCCATGCCGACCTGCCGCCGGGCACTTACGAGCGGGAGCTGGGCAAGGAGGGCTTCTTCGGGCCCGCCACGCACATGTACCACAAGCATCCGCCGACGGGCTGGACCGACTGGGAAGGGCCGCTGCGCCCCCGCGCCTTCGACCTGACGCGGCTGGAGGGCGCCCAGGCCTCCCCCTGGGACGCGGCGGAGATCCTCTACAACGCCTCGGTGCGGATGCGCCTGTGGCGCGCACCCCGGCGCATGGACCATCTCGTGCGCAACGGCGACGGCGACGAGCTGCTGTTCGTCCACACCGGGCGCGGCGACCTCTATTGCGACTACGGCCATCTGGCGTTCCGCGCCGGCGACTACGTCGTGCTGCCGCGCGGGACGATGTGGCGGCTCGAATGCGCCGAACCGGTGACGGCCCTGCTGATCGAGGCGACGGGCTCCACCTACAAGCTGCCGGACAAGGGCATGCTCGGCCCGCATGCGATCTTCGACCCGGCGATCCTCGACGTCCCCGCCATCGACGACGCCTTCCGGGCGCAGCAGACCGAGGACGAGTGGAAGGTCCGCATCAAGCGGCGCAACGCCATCTCGACGGTGACCTATCCGTTCAACCCGCTCGACGCCACGGGCTGGAAGGGCGACCTGACGGCGGTGCGCGTCAACGTCGAGGACATCCGGCCGCTGATGAGCCACCGCTACCATCTGCCGCCGTCGGCCCACACGACCTTCGTCGCCGACCGCTTCGTCGTCTGCACCTTCGCGCCGCGGCCGTTCGAGAGCGATCCGGGCGCCCTCAAGGTGCCGTTCTACCACAACAACGACGACTACGACGAAGTGCTGTTCTACCACGCCGGCGACTTCTTCTCGCGCGACAACATCCATCCCGGCATGGTCACCTTCCATCCCTGCGGCTTCACCCACGGCCCGCACCCGAAGGCGCTGCAGGCGGCGTTCACGCCGCGCAAGCCCGCCACGGACGAGTACGCGGTGATGGTCGACACCCGCGACGCGCTGGAGATCGGCCAGGGTGCCGCGTCGGTGGAGCGCGGCGACTACGTCGAGAGCTGGAAGCCGCCGGTAGCCAAGGCGGCCGAGTAACAAGAACCGGATAAGAAGAAGGGGACAGGCTGGGAATGAAGCTCGCTTCGCTGAAGGAGGGGGGGCGCGACGGCACGCTGGTCGTCGTGTCCCGCGACCTGTCGCGCGCCGTCCGGGTGCCGGACGTCGCCCGCACCCTGCAGGACGCGCTGGACCGCTGGGACGAGACCCGGGGCCCGCTCGCCCGCGTCCAGGACGACCTGGAGGCGGGGCGGGCCGCGGACGCGTTCGCGTTCGACCCCGCGGCCTGCGCCTCGCCGCTACCGCGCGCCTACCAGTGGGCCGACGGCTCGGCCTACGTCACCCATGTCGAGCTGGTGCGCAAGGCGCGCGGCGCGCAGATGCCGCCGAGCTTCTGGACCGACCCGCTGATGTACCAGGGCGGCTCCGACCGGTTCGTCGGCCCCCGCGACCCGATCGAGGCGATCGACGAGAGCCACGGCATCGACCTCGAGGCGGAGGTGGCGGTGGTGACCGGCGACGTCCCGATGGCGGTGACGCCCGAGGACGCCGCCCGCCACATCCGGCTGGTGATGCTGGTCAACGACGTCTCGCTGCGCGGGCTGATCCCGAACGAGCTGGCGAAGGGCTTCGGCTTTTTCCAGAGCAAGCCCGCCAGCGCCTTCTCGCCGGTCGCGGTGACGCCGGACGAGCTCGGCCCGGCCTGGCGCGACAACAAGGTGCACCTGCCGCTGCTCAGCGCGATCAACGGCGAGCCCTTCGGCCGGCCGGACGCCGGCGTCGACATGACCTTCGACTTCGCGCGGCTCATCGCCCATGCCGCCCAGACGCGCCATCTCGGCGCCGGCGCCATCATCGGCTCGGGCACGGTCGCCAATTCCGACCCCTCGGTCGGCTCCTCCTGCCTCGCCGAGCGGCGCATGCGCGAGACGATCGAGTTCGGCGAGCCGCGCACGCCGTTCCTGCGCTTCGGCGACCGCGTCCGGATCGAGATGCTGGACGGGAACGGCGCCAGCATCTTCGGCGCGATCGAGCAGCAGGTCGTCCGCTACCAGCCCTGACACCCGTTCCGGAGGATACGACATGGCGAAGGCTTTCGCCTCCCAGGCCGATCTCGAAGAGAAGAAGACGAAGTTCGAGGAACTCGCGGACGGGGTCTACTGCCTCACCGCCGAGGGCGACCCCAACTCGGGCGTGATCGTCGGCGACGACGGCGTCATGGTGATCGACGCGCGCGCCACCCCGGCGATGGCGCAGGAACTGGTCGGCCACATCCGCACCGTCACCGACAAGCCGGTCCGGCATGTCGTCCTGACCCATTACCACGCCGTGCGCGTGCTCGGCGCGTCCGGCTACGGCGCCGACACGATCATCGCGAGCGACGCGACCTACGACCTGATCGTGGAGCGCGGCGAGCAGGACATGGCGTCGGAGATCCAGCGCTTCCCGCGCCTGTTCAAGGCGGTCGAGACCGTGCCCGGCCTGACCTGGCCCTCGATCGTGTTCCACGATCGCCTCGTCGTGTGGATGGGCAAGCGCGAGGTGCACATCGTCCATGCCGGGCGCGGCCACACCAAGGGCGACAGCGTCGTGTGGCTGCCGAAGGAGAAGGTGATGTTCTCCGGCGACCTCGTCGAGTTCGGCGCCACGCCCTATTGCGGCGACGCCTATTTCACGGACTGGCCGGGCACGCTGGACGGGCTGTCGTCCTACGGCGCGCAGGCGATGGTCCCCGGCCGGGGCGAGGCGCTGCGCAGCCCGGGCGACGTCGAGACCGGCCTGAAGGAGACCCGCGGCTTCCTGACCGACGTCACCGCCGTCGTCAAGGTGGGGGTCGAGGCCGGCCACTCGCTGAAGCAGGTCTACGCGACGGCGATGGAGAAGCTGGAGCCGCGCTACGGCAAGTGGGTGATCTTCCAGCACTGCATGCCGTTCAACGTGACGCGCTGCTACGACGAGATGAGCGGCACCCGCGACCCCCGCATCTGGACCGCCGAGCGCGACGTCCAGATGTGGAAGGACCTGAACGACTGAGCCGGGGCGCACGGCGATGGAAGCTGCCGGGCGCACGCTCCTGGAGTATCGCCCGCCGCCCGAGCTGTCGGGCGGCGGGCAGGGGGGCGGGCAGGGGCGCCGGCCCGTGGTCGTCGTCGGCGGCGGGCCGGTCGGCCTCGCCGCCGCGATCGACCTGGGGCTGCACGGCGTCCCGGTGCTCCTCATCGACGAGGACGACACCGTCTCCACCGGCAGCCGGGCGATCTGCTGGTCCAAGCGGACGCTGGAGATCTTCGGCCGGCTGGGCGTGGCCGGCCGCATGGTCGCGAAGGGCATCACCTGGAACCTGGGCAAGGTCTTCCACCGCGACGACCTCGTCTATTCCTTCAACCTGCTGCCCGAGGCCGGCCACGCGATGCCGGCCTTCATCAATCTCCAGCAATACTACGTCGAGGAATACCTGATCGACCGCGCGGCCGCCGGCCTGCCGGGAGTGGAGCTGCGCTGGAAGAACCGCCTCGTCGGCCTGGAGCGGCGCGGCGACGCCGTCCTGCTCGAGGTCGAGACGCCGGACGGCCGCTACCGGATCGAGGCCGACTGGGTGCTGGCCGCCGACGGCGCCCGCAGCCCGACGCGCAAGCTGCTCGGCCTCGCCTTCGAGGGGAAGGTGTTCGAGGACCGCTTCCTGATCGCCGACGTCCGCATGAAGGCCGGTTTCCCGACCGAGCGCTGGTTCTGGTTCGACCCACCCTTCCATCCCGGGGGGAGCGCGCTGCTGCACCGCCAGGCCGACGACGTCTGGCGCATCGACCTGCAGCTCGGCTGGCAGGCGGACCCGGAGGAGGAGAGGCGGCCCGAGCGCGTCCTGCCCCGCCTGAAGGCGATGCTGGGCGAGGACGCGGAGTTCGAGCTGGAATGGGTCAGCGTCTACACCTTCCAGTGCCGCCGGCTGGCGCGTTTCCGGCACGGCCGCGTGCTGTTCGTGGGCGACAGCGCGCACCAGGTCTCGCCCTTCGGTGCCCGCGGCGGCAACAGCGGCATCCAGGACGCCGACAACCTCGCCTGGAAGCTGGCCGCGGTGATCCGCGGCGAGGCGCCCGACGCGCTGCTCGACACCTATGACGAGGAGCGCGTCCACGGCTGCGACGAGAACATCATGAACTCCACCCGCAGCACCGACTTCATCACTCCCAAGGGGCCGGGCAGCAAGGCCCTGCGCGACGCCGTGCTGTCGCTGGCCGGCAGCCGCGACTTCGCGCGCCGCCTCGTCAACAGCGGCCGCCTCTCGGTGCCGTGCTCGCTGGCCGGCCTGTCGCTCCAGACGCCGGACGCGGACGAATGGGACGGCGGGGCGGCACCCGGCACCCCTTGCCCCGACGCCCCGGTCGCGGCCCCCGACGGGACCGCGGCATGGCTGCTGGACGCGCTCGGCGGCACCTTCCGCCTGATGGTCTTCGCCGAAACCGCACGCGACCTGCCCGAAGGACTGCCTGCCGGCATCACCCTGCTCGCGGTCGTCCCCGACACGTCCGCCGCCGCCGGCATGCCCGCGGGCGTGCCTGTCCTGGTCGACCGCGACGGCCTGGCGCGCGTCCGCTACGCCGGCCGCCCGGGCTCGGCCCACCTGATCCGCCCCGACCAGCACGTCGCCGCCCGCTGGGCGCGCTTCGACGCATCCCGCCTGCGCGCGGCGCTCGCCCGCGCCACCGGAACCGTCGCTGAAGGAGCCGTGGCATGAGCACGCCGACCCCCGACGACCTCTACGAGCACCTCGTCCGCCTCCACGACGGCCTGGACACAGAGGCCAGCCTGTTCGTGAGCCAGCGCCTGATCCTGCTCCTGTGCGAGCGCATCGGCGACCCCGACGCGGTGCGCGACCTGATCGCGGAGGCTCGGCGGGGGGTGGAACTGCTGCCCCCGCCAGCCAAGCCGTGAGGGAGGCCGGACCAGCGTCGTCCTCTCCCTCGGCGCCGGATATCCTGCGAATGACGTGACGCCTTGCGTTCCGGGCCATTTGAGCCTATGTTTTGTCTCAAATGAGCTTTGGAGGCTGCCATGTCGCAAGCTGGGCTTCTGGACGTCGCGGATGTGCTCGGTATCGGTGCCGACGAGAAAAAGCCGGTCACGCCTCTTCGAATGGTGTCCATCCTGGAAGAAGGACTGCCCGTCAAATCTCTCGAGCGGGTCTCGGGGTTCGTGGCGCCTTCCGATACCTCCTTCAAGCATCGCATCGTTCCGCGCGCTACCTTGAACCGACGCAAGCTGGGTGAACGCCTCACGACCGAAGAAAGCAACCGCGTCGAGCGGGTGGCGCGCGTATGGGCTTTGGCCGTGGAGGTTTGGAAATCCGCTGAGAATGCCAGAGCCTTTCTATGGCGCGAGCATCCATTGCTCGATCTGCGACGGCCGATCGATATCGTCATGGCCAATGATTTCGGGGCGAAGCTCGTCGAGGATATCCTGGGGCGCCTGAAACACGGGACCGCTGCATAATGCCTCGGACGCTCGACCGGGTATTGCGCAGCTATCGCATCGGCGACCCGCACGGCAAATACCCGATCTACGATGCCACCGGCTCGACCATGAACCCGGGCCGGTGGAACACCACGACAAGCCCCGTACTCTATACGAGCGAGCATTACTCCACAGCTTTGCTCGAGAAGCTCGTCCATGGCAGTGGAATGTTGCCGCCCGACCAGCACTATATCGAGATCACCATTCCCAACGGTGTTTCCTACGAAGTGGTGACGCCGCACACGCTGCCGAGCTGGGACGACGCGTCCTGCACCGCCTCCCGGCAATTCGGTGAGGCATGGCAGACGGAAAGGCGCTCCTTGCTGCTGTTCGTGCCGAGTGTCGTCGCACGCACCGACACGAACATCCTGATCAATCCTGATCATCCGGAGTTCCCAAAGATCACCCATGGGCTCGACATACCCGTGCCCTGGGACGCACGCCTGTTTTCAAGCCCGGGAGCTCCTCTCCCCAGGAGCGGCACGCGCCGGGGTACGTGAGCGACGTTTATCGGGTGTGGTGTTCGGGCACTCGGCCCGTGGAGCCCACTTCCGGCTTCCTTGTGCCACCCGGCAGAATAAGTTAGTAATTATGTCGACTGACATAAAGGGATCATCATGCCCCGGGTCCTCCCAACGACGATCGGCGAGCCGGTGACGGGGGAGATCACGCAGGCCGAAGCGGCGGCGATGCTGCGGGCCGCCTTCAACCTGTTCAAGCTGTGGCGGGTGAGCGACGCGCAGGCCAGGGTGCTGCTCGGCCAGCCGAGCCCGTCGACCTTCTATCGCTGGAAGCGCGGCGACATCGGCATCGTGCCCCACGACACGGTATGGCGCCTCGGCGACCTGATGGGCATCCACAAGGCCTTGCGGCACATGTTCATGGAGCCCGAGCGGGCCTATGCCTGGGTATCCAGGCCGAACGAGGCCTTCGGCGGCCGGTCGGCGCTCGACCGCATGCTGGCCGGCGCGCCCAGCGACATCACGGCCGTGCGCGGCTACCTGGACGCCGAGCGGGGCGGCTGGTGAGGAAGCCGCGGCGCGCCGGGATCGACTGGCGCGTCGGCCACCGCATCGTCCGGACCATCTACCCGCCCGTCTGGCTGTTCGAGGACATCGCCGACCCGGCCGACTGGGACCTGATCGCCGGCGCCGAAGCCAAGACCAATCCCCGCGTGCGCGACCAGATCGGCGACATCAGCCTGGTACCGGCGGCCCGGCGCCTGGCGGGACCGGGCGCCAGCCTCGCCATGGGGGCCTTCACCCATGTCTCGCGCGACCGGCCCGGCCGCTTCTCCGACGGCAGCTACGGCGTCTGGTACTGCGGCGACCGCTTCGAGGTGGCGCTGATGGAGACCGTCCATCACTTCGAGCGGTTCATGCGCCGCACCGCGGAGCCGGCCGCCGACGCGCAGTTCCGCGAGTTGACGGCCCGCGTCGCCGGTTCGCTGCACGACCTGCGGGACGGCGGCTGGCAGGACTGCCTGCATCCCGACGACTGGGCTCCGGCGCAGGTCCTGGCCGCCTCCTTGCGGGCCGCGGGAAGCGACGGCATCGTCTATCCCAGCGTGCGCTGGCCGGCGGGCCAAGCCGCGGCGCTGTTCTGGCCCGACCTGATCCGCCTGCCGATCACCCAGGCCCGGACGCTCCAGTACCATTGGGACGGCGCGCGCGTGAGCCGGTACTTCGTGATCGGAGGCAGCGACTGGTATGCGCTGCCGGATCCCTGAACGGGGCGACCAGCGGCCCCCTCAGCCGTCGCCGCCGATCTCCGACAGCAGCGCCGGTTCCTGTTCCCGTCCTCGGAATATTCTACGGCGGCCGGAACTACGA
>NZ_DASYHS010000030.1:0-23159 GCF_035998295.1 Arenibaculum sp.
CTCCGACCGCCTGCGCGACTACCTCGTGACCCATCACGACCTGCCGGCAGCCCTCGCCAGCGACATCGTGCTGAAGAGCCGCGAGCGCGCGACCGTGACGCTGTTCGTCGCCGCCGCCACTCCCGCCGCCGACAACGACGAGGGCGACCTCGAGAGGCTGGTCGTGCAGCTCCAGCGCAACGGGCGGCTGACGCCCTCGCTGCTGCTGAGGGCGCTGTGCATGGGCGACGTCGCCTTCTTCGAGGCCAGCATGGCGCTGCTCTCGCGCGTGCCGCTGACCAACGCCCGGCTCCTGATCCACGACGCCGGCAAGCTCGGCCTGAAATCCATCTACGAGAAGGCCGGGATGCCGCCGCGCCTGCTGCCCGCGGTCCGCGTCGCCGTCGCCGTCGCCGGCGAGACCGGCTTCGACGGCGGGCCGGGCGACGTCGGCCGGCACCGCCGACGCATGATCGAGCGCATCCTGACCCAGTACGAGGACATGGGCCCCGAGGACCTGGACTATCTCCTCGACAAGCTCTCGGACCTGGTTCATCCGGCGGCGTGAGCGCGCCATCCTTTGGTAATACCAATCCTCCTTAACATGCCTGCTCCTCTTTGGTAGCATTTCGCCGGCACTCGCCTTGCGAGCGCGTCAAGGCCGCTCGGAAGAGATGGCGGCGCCCAACGATGCACGGGAGGAAACATGACCGAAGATCTTCATCCCAAACCGGTCCGCGACGCCGTCGAAGGCGTCGTCGAGGCGCGGCGCGGCTTCCTGAAGTCGCTGGCCGCCGCAGGGGCCGTCGCGGGGGCCGCCGCGGCGGGTGCGGGCGTGATCGCCGCCCCGCACGTCGCGAGCGCCCAGGGCGCCGGACGGGTGCTGCGCATCCAGTCGTCCTGGCAGCCGGGCACCACCGGCTTCCGCATCTTCGAGACCTGGGCCGACGGCCTGATGGAGCTGACCGGCGGCGAGGTCGGCATGAAGGCCTTCCCGGCCGGCGCGGTCGCCGGCGACTTCCAGCTCGTCGACGCGGTGCGCAACGGCGTGCTGGACGGCATGAACCTGTTCACCGTCTACTGGGCCGGCCGCATGCCGGCCGGCGTGTTCCTGTCGTCCTATCCGATGGGCCTGAACCATCCCCATCACTGGGACATGATGTTCAACAGCTACGGCGGCAACGAGATCGCCCGCGAGCTGTACCAGCAGAACGGCCTGCACTTCGTGGGGCATGTCCACCACGACATGAACCTGATCCACTCCAAGCGGCCGATCACGTCGCTCGACGACTTCAACGGCCTGCTGCTGCGCGTTCCCGGCGGCATCGTCGCCGACTGCTTCGCCTCGATCGGCGCCCGGACGACGCTGCTTCCCGGCTCGGAGGTCTACCCGGCGCTGGAGCGCGGCACGATCGAGGCGGCCGACTTCACCGGCCCGGCGGTCAACTACGACCTGGGCTTCCACCAGGTCACGCAGTACATCGTGATGGGGCCGCCCTCCACGCCCTGCCTGCACCAGCCCGTCGACCTGATGGACATCTCCCTGAGCCAGCGGGTCTGGAACAGCCTGTCGCCGAAGATGCAGGAACTGCTGCCCCAGCTCGTGAAGGCCTATTCCGCGGTCCATTACGGCGCCATCCAGGAGGCGAACCGCGCCGCCTGGCCGAAATACGCCGAGGCCGGGGTCGAGGTGACCCGCCTGAGCGAGGAGGACGCGGCCCGCTTCCGCCAGGTCGCGATCCCGAAATGGTTCGAATGGGCCAACAAGGACAAGGACGCGGCGCGGCTGTTCAAGGTCCATCTCGACGTGATGCAGGACCCCTCGGTCGCCTACATCACCCCCGAGGACATCAAGGACCACCAGCTCAACCTCTGACGCCGACCGGGTCACGGGCGGACGGCGCAGGCCGTCCGCCCGTACTCACGATGGCCTCGGGCGGCCGGCGCCGCCCGTACCGACGACCGCATCGCGTGCGAGGACGGGGGACATGGACCTCTCGATCAAGTTCGTTCTGCCCCACTGGCTCTACTGGGGCGGGCTGCTGCTGTTTCCGCTGGTCTACATCGCGCTCGCGGGGTGGCGGGAGAAGCCCGTCGGCGAAGCGCCGGCCGACGATCCCGCGGCGGCCCCGGCCGTCACCTCGGACGCCCTCGACGAGACGGCGAGCTCGAAGGCCGCGGCGCTCGCCCAGGCGCCCGGCAACGCGTTCACCCGCGTCGTCGACCGCATGTCGCAGTTCATCGGCGTCTTCGTCGCCTATTGGACGGTGATCGCGGTCATCGTCTATTTCTACGAGGTGGTCGCGCGCTACTTCCTGCGCTCGCCGACCAACTGGGCGCATGAGTCCATGTTCCTGATGTTCGGCATGCAGTACGTGCTCGCCGGCGCCTACGCCTACCTGCATGACGCCCATGTCCGGGTCGACCTGTTCTACGCCAAGGCCGGGCCGCGCGGGCAGGCGGCGATCGACATCGTGACCCATTTCTTCTTCCTGATCTTCGCGCTCGCCTTCATCTGGACCGCCTGGACCTTCTTCTCGAGCTCGATGAGCCAGAACCGCTGGTTCTGGGCGACCGGCTATTCCGACGAGAGCTCCTTCACCGAATGGGCGGTCGCCTATTGGCCGGTCAAGTTCACCCTCGTGCTGGGCGGGGTGTTCCTGCTGCTCCAGGGGCTGAGCCGGCTGGTCAAGGACATCCAGATCCTGTCCCTGACCGGGCGGGAGGCGGCCCATGGCTGACCTGACCGATACCGGGCGCCCCGCCGCCTCGGGGTCGCGCCTGCCCCGCACGCCGCTCGGCTGGACCGTCCTGGTCGTGAGCGCCGTCCTCGCCTTCGTCATCCTGGTCGAGGTGGTCAACGTCGCGTTCCGCGATCCCTACGCGGACGCGCCGTTCCTGTTCACCTTCCAGGGCATCCTGTCCGACATCGACATCGCCTGGCTGTCGATCCTGATGTTCGGGGCGCTGCTGGTGCTGCTGTTCGCGGGAATGCCGCTCGTCTTCGTGACGGGCGCGCTCGGCGTGCTGTTCATCTACCTGGTCGGCGACCAGTTCATGCTGAACATCATCCCGACCCGCATCTTCCCGATGATGACCGACTACCAGCTCTCGGCCATCCCGCTGTTCATCTTCATGGCCAGCATGCTCGAGCGCGCCGGGCTCATCGACGAGATGTTCGACGTGCTCTACAAGTGGATGGGCGGCGTCCGCGGCGGCCTCGCGGTCGCGACCATCGTCGCCTCGACGATCCTGGCCGCCATGGTCGGCGTGATCGGGGCGGCGGTCGTGACCATGGGCATCATCGCGCTCCCGGCGATGCTGAAGCGGGCCTACGACCCCAAGATCGCGCTCGGCGCGATCATGGCCGGCGGCACGCTCGGCATCCTGATCCCGCCCTCGATCCTGGCGATCATCTACGCGGTGGTGGCCCAGCAGTCGGTCGGCGAGCTCTATATCGGCTCCATCCTGCCGGGCCTGCTGCTGTCCGGCCTCTACATCGCCTATGTCGGCATCCGCTCGCTGGCCAACCCGCGCCTGGGGCCGGCGCTGCCCATGGCCGAGCGCGTCTCGATGGTCGAGAAGCTGGTCCTGCTGCGCCGGATGGCGGCGCCGGCGGTGCTGATCGTCCTGGTGCTGGGCGTCATCTTCACCGGGGCGGCGACGCCGGTCGAGGCGGCGGCGATCGGCAGCTTCGGGGCCATGGTCGTGGCCGCGATGCACGGGCGGCTGTCGCTGCGCAGCGTCAAGGAGGCCTGCATCTCGACCACGAAGGCGAGCGCGATGGTCCTCTGGATCATCTTCGGCGCCACGATCTTCGTCGGCTTCTACATCCTGCGCGGCGGCCAGGAATTCGTCTCCGACCTGATCCTCGGCACCGGCCTCGGGCCCTACGGGGTTCTGGCGCTGATGATGCTGATCCTGTTCTTCCTCGGCATGTTCCTGGACTGGGTCGGCATCCTGCTGCTGGCGGTGCCGATCTTCATCCCGATCATCGGCCAGTTCACCTTCGAGGGTGTCCTGGGGCTGCCCGGGGTCGACCAGGCGAAGGTGCCGCTGTGGTTCGGCGTCCTCTACCTCGTGAACATGCAGATGGCGTTCCTGTCGCCACCCTTCGGCTACGCGCTGTTCTACATGCGCGGGGTCGCGCCGAAATCGATCTCGACCGGGACCATCTTCGCCTCGGCCCTGCCGTTCCTGGCGATCCAGGTGACCGGGCTGCTGGTCTGCATCCTGTTCCCGGAGATCGTGCTCTGGCTGCCCAGGCTGGTGTACGGCTGACGGGCGGCCCCTGGGGAGCGGCCCCTGGGGGAGCCGAGTCGGCGCGGCGGAACCACGGGTCGGGCGGCGCTGTTTAAGGCACGATTTTTTCGGGCCTTTGAGGTGCATGATGAGCCGCGACAGCGAGACGGACCGGACGGCAGCCAACCGGTCGCGCAGCCCCGCCGAGATCGAGCGTGAGATCGACGAGACGCGGGCGCGCATGGATCGGACCCTGGACGAGCTGGAGTTCCGGCTGTCGCCGGGCCAGGTCGCCTCGATGGCGATCCAGGAACTGACCAGCGGCGAGCCGAGCCGGATGGTCGAGGTGATCCGGCGCAATCCCATCCCGGCCGCGATGATCGGGATCGGCGTGCTCTGGCTCGGCCTCGCGATGGTCCGCCAGGACGCCCCCGCGAAGGCCGCGGACGGCCGCCCGCGGCCGACGATCGCCCCGGCCGAGCTGTCGGGCCTGCTGTCGCCGCTGATCGGCCTGACCCGCCAGGGCGCCGACGCCCTGCGCCAGACCGAGCACGTCGTCGAGGACGAGGGGCTGCGCAGCCTCGTCACCGACTTCGCCGAGCAGAACGACCGCGCCGCCGCCGGGCTGGAAACCGAGCTGCGCCGCCGGGGTGCTACGACCGACGCGGGCGTGGCGCCACCGTCCCATCCGCACCCGGCCTGGAGCGAGCTGCGCCGGGCGCTCGCGACGCGCGACCGGGGCGCGATCATCGCGGCGGTCGAGAGCGGCGCCGACGCGACCCTGGAGGAGTTCCGCCGCACGCTCCACCACGACCTGCCCGACGAGGAGCGGGTGCTGGTCGGGGCGCATTTCCACGCGATGGAGCAGATGCACAACCGGATCAGCGCCCTGAAGCACGCCGCGGCCGCCTGAGCCGGCCGCGGCCATGCTGGGGCTGAGCAAGCGACACCATCGCCGGACCGCCGCGGGGCGCGGCCGCGATGCCGCCAGTCCGTCCGAGATCCCGAAGCAGGGCTGGCGGGACATCCTGCTGCGCGTCAAGGACGAGCAGTCGAAGGACAACATGTCGATCGTGGCCGCGGGGGTGGCCTTCTACTTCCTGCTGGCGCTGTTCCCGGCCCTGGCCGCGATGGTCTCGATCTGGGGGCTGGTCGCCGACCCCGCCCGGCTCGCCAGCGAGGTCCAGGCGATGTCGGGCGTCCTGCCCGAGCAGGCCCGCACCATCATCTCCGACCAGCTCCAGCAGCTCGCCGGGGCCGGCGGGCGGCTGGGATTCTGGGCCGCGGTCAGCATCCTGATCGCGCTGTGGAGCGCCTCGCAGGGCACCAAGGCGCTGATGACCGCCTTCAACATCGCCTACGAGGAGGAGGAGAAGCGCGGCTTCCTGCGCTACTACGGGACCGCGCTGCTGCTGACCCTGGGCATGATCCTGTTCGTCCCCGTCGTCCTGGCCCTCATCGCCGCCGTGCCGGCCATCATCGGCTCGCTCGGCCTCGGGGAGACGGTGGAATGGGTCCTGCGGCTCGCGCGCTGGCCGCTGCTGGCGGTTCTGGTGATGGCGGCGCTGGCGGTGCTGTACCGCTACGCGCCGTCCCGCGACGAGCCCCGCTGGGAATGGGTGAGCTGGGGGGCGGGTTTCGCGACCGTCGTCTGGCTGCTGGGCTCGATCGCCTTCTCGGTCTACGTCTCGAACTTCGGCAGCTTCAACGAGACCTACGGCTCGTTCGGCGCGATCATCATCCTGCTGCTGTGGTTCAACCTCACGGCCTTTGTCGTGCTGCTGGGCGCGGAGCTGAACTCGGAGATGGAGCACCAGACCGCCCGCGACACCACGGTCGGCTCCCACCAGCCGATGGGCAGCCGCGGCGCGCACATGGCCGACACCGTCGGCCCCAAGCCTTGAAACTGAAAATCTCCTCTCCCGAGAATATTTCCTCTCCCGCACCCGCGGGAGAGGAAGGGGCCCGCCGCGTAGCGGTGGGAAGGTGAGGGCCTGCGGGGTGCCACCCTCACCCTCCCAACCTCCGGTTGGGTCCCTCCCTCTCCCGTTGCACGGGAGAGGGGATCTTCGCGTTGTCCTCCCCCCAAGGGCCGCGACGGCGGCCCCGCGCCGGAAGGCGCGAAGCCCAGGCCCGCGGAGCGGGCCGCCCGGCGCCTGAGGGCCGCGCCGATCCCGGCTTGCCGGGATCGGCGTGAAACCCTATCAAGCCACGTTTTCCTTCCGGGTCTCCCGCTCCAGGCGTTCCTCCCAGGCCAGCGCCGTCCCGACGATGAAGTCCAGGTCGTCGTGGCGGGGCGTCCAGCCCAGGACCCGCCGGATGCGCTCCGGCGAGCCGACCAGCATCGGCGGGTCGCCCGGCCGCCGCGCGGCCTTCGCGACCGGCAGCTTCCGGCCGGTGACCCGTTCCACGGCGGCGACGACCTCCAGCACCGAGAAGCCGCGGCCGTAGCCGCAGTTCGCGACCAGGCTGTCGCCGCCGCCGAGCAGGTGGCGCAGCGCCGCGACATGGGCGTCGGCCAGGTCGCTGACATGGATGTAGTCGCGGATGCAGGTCCCGTCCGGCGTCGGGTAGTCCTCGCCGAAGACGGAAAGCTGCTGCCGCTGGCCAAGCGCGGTCTGGCAGGCCAGCTTCAGCAGGTGGGTCGCGACCGGGGAGCTCTGCCCCGTGCGCCCGGCCGGGTCGGCGCCGGCGACGTTGAAGTAGCGCAGCGCCGCATAGCGCAGGCCGGTCGCGGCGGCGTAGTCGCGCAGCATCCACTCCGTCGCGAGTTTCGACCAGCCATACGGGTTGATGGGGCGCGTCGGCTGGTCCTCGTCGATGGGCACGCGCTCCGGCTCGCCATAGACCGCCGCGGTCGAGCTGAAGATGAAGGCCCGCACGCCGGCGCGCAGGCTGGCGTCGATCAGGACCTGGCTGTTGGCGGGGTTGTTGCGGTAGTAGCGCAGCGGCTCGCGGACCGACTCGGAGACGACGATGCTGCCGGCGAAATGCATCACGGCCGCGACCCGGTAGCGCGCCAGCACCTCGGCCACCAGCGCGCCGTCGCCGATGTCGCCCGCGACGAACGCCGCGTCCGCCGGCACGCTGGCGCGGCGGCCGGTCGACAGGTCGTCCAGCACGACCACTGTGTATCCCGCGTCCCGCAGCGCATGGGCGCAATGGCTGCCGATGTAGCCGGCCCCGCCGGTGACCAGCACCGTCTCGGTCATGTCGTCTCCCGATCCCTCGCTTCGCCTGCTGCGTGAAACCAACTCACCCCATCGGCGTTCCTTCCGCCGGAGCCGGGGCCTGAACCGGGCGCGGGACCGGGAAGATCAGCGCGCCGCCCCAGAACATCGACACCTGGCCGGGGATCTCCTCGCGCACGTCGCCCGCGACCCGGAAATAGCGCACGCCGTCGGCGTAGGACGGGATCTCGGTCCCGTCGACCGACAGCGAGACCACGAACAGGTTGCGGTCCTCCCGGGTCTCGCCCGCGCCCCTGTCGTTGAGATAGCGCACGTCCACCTCCAGCGGGTCGCGGTCGGGCAGCTCCTCCACCGGGACCTCGAAGAGGTAGCGGCTCGTGGTCTGGCCGACGGAGACCCGGCCGATCTCCCGCCCGTCGACGACCAGGGCCATCAGCGGGGCGACGCCGCCGGCGGGCTCGCCCCGCGCGATCACGGCGAACTCGACGACCGGGCGGGCGGCGGCCCCGACCGCTTCCCCGGTCAGCGACGCGATCTCGACCTGGGGGCCGGCGACGAACTGGTTCGGGATCTCGGTCGTGCAGGCGCTCGCGGCCAGAAGCGGCGCCAGCAATCGAGCGGGGCGGAGTCGGAGCATCTTCGGTTTCCTCCCGGTCCTTGTGCGATGTTCCGACTCTAGGCGTCCCCGGGGCCGCGCACCCCCCGTTTTTTCGGATGAGAACGCAGCTCTGAAGAGTCTTCCGGGTGCTCCAAAGTTCCTCGATCGGGCAAGAGGTGGCAATACCCGATACCAAGGGGCTCTCGATCGGAGCGAAAAATTCAAGCATTCTGGTAAGTGAATAGAACGGATAACTATGAAATTGGGCGCTTGGACGCGGACTAAGGAACCTATAAACCCAAGGTCTGTTCGTCTCGTGACGGATCGAATGCGGGAAGCACCTGAAATCAAGTATCCGTGCCATTGTCATGGGGCGGCGGGTTTACGAGGTCTTCTTTTTGAATGGATGTGAGCGGCGCAGGCACGCCGGACCGAAGGGGCAGGGCCGGATCGGCGCCGCCCGGCCGGGCGTGTCGCCGGCTGGAAACGACGGGGATTCATCGGGGCATGGTGAATGATGTTCAGGCCGTCCTGACGGATGCGTCGCTGGAGCGTTTGAAGGGGCGCATGCGCAGCCGCCAGCCGGCGCTCGTGCAGTTCTCGTTCGACCTGGCGTCGGTGATCCTGGCGGTGACCGCGGCGTGCCTGATCGGCCGCTGGCTGGTCGACCGGTTCGGCTGGGAGATGGCGCTGCCGGCCGACCTGCCGGCCGAAGCGCAGGCGCTTGCCGTGGTCCTGCTCGCGGTCCCGGCCGGCAAGTTCGCGGCCGGGCTCTATCCCGGCTACGGCGTCACATTGGTCGAGCGGCTGCGGCGCCAGGCCCTGGTCATCGCCTGGGTCGGTGCCGGCGTGCTGCTGATCGACGCCTATGTCCTCGACGGGCGCTGGGGGTTCCGCTTCTCGCTGATCAGCCTGATGGCGCTGGCTCCGATCGTCTACGTCGCCGACATCCTCGCCCGCAAGGTGCTGATGCGGCTGCGCATGTGGGGGCGGCCCTGCGTCGTGGTCGGGGCGGGGCGCACCGGGACGGAGCTGGTGCGGCGCCTGGCGCGGCACGAGTATCTGGGCTTCACCCCGGTGCTGTTCGTCGACGACGACGCGACGAAATGGGGCACGACGATCGAGGGGCTGCCCGTCGTGGCGCCGTCGGGGATCGGCAGCTTCGGCCGGCTGGCCGGCCGCGCCTCGGCCGCGATCCTGGCGATGCCGGACCAGCCGCGGGAGAAGGTGCGCGAGATCGTGCGCTCGCTGCCGTTCCGCACGGTCTTCCTGGTCGCCGACCTGCCCGGATACGGCGCGCTGAACACCCGGACCTGCGACATGGGCGGCATCCTCTCGGTCGAGGTGCGGCGCAACGTGAAATCGCCGGTGCCCCAGGCGTTGAAGCGGGTGGTCGACGTCGTCGGGTCCGCGGCCCTGCTGCTGGCGATCGCGCCGCTGATGGGACTGATCGCGCTGGCGATCCGGTTCGATTCGCCCGGGCCGGTCCTGTTCCGCCAGAAGCGCTGGGCGGGCGGCGCGCTGGCCTTCGAGGCGCTGAAGTTCCGCACCATGCATGCCGACGCCGAGGAGCGGCTGGTCGAACTGCTGCGCACCGACCCGGCGCTCAGGCTGGAATACGAGACCTATCACAAGCTGCAGGACGACCCGCGGGTGACCAGGGCCGGCCGCCTGCTGCGCCGGCTCAGCTTCGACGAGCTGCCGCAGCTCTGGAACGTCCTGATCGGGGACATGAGCCTGATCGGGCCGCGGCCCTACATGCCGCACGAGCTGACCCCCTACCCGGAGGCGCGCGCGGTGCTGGCCCAGGTGCGGCCCGGCATCACCGGCCTGTGGCAGGTGTCCGGGCGGCACAACACCACCTTCGAGGAACGCATCGCCCTCGACGTGGCCTATATCGAGAACTACTCGATCTGGTTCGACTTCTACATCCTGCTGCGCACCGTCGTGACGGTGATCCGCGCGGAGGGTGCCTGACGCCGCACCCCTTTCCCGCCCCGCGGCAGGCGCGGCGGGAAAGGGGGCCGTTCGCGGTCCGCCTCAGGCCGGCCGCCTCAGGCCGGGTGGACGTTCCGGAACGAGATCGCGAGCCGGTTCAGCGCGTTGATCAGGCCGATCGCGACCGTGAGCTTCACCAGCTCCGCCTCGTTGAAGTGGCTGCGCGCCTCCTCGTAGACCGCGTCGGGGGCGTAGGTCTCGGAGATCAGCGTCAGCGCCTCGGTCCAGGCCAGCGCCGCCCGCTCGCGCGCGTCGTAGAGCGGGGATTCGCGCCATGCCGACAGCAGCAGCATCCGCGCGTCGCTCTCGCCGTGCGTGCGCGCGTCGCGGCTGTGCATGTGCAGGCAGAACGCGCAGCCGTTGATCTGCGAGGCGCGGATCTTGACCAGCTCCAGCAGCGTGCGGTCCAGCCCGCAGCCCTCGACATACTTGTTGAGCGCGAACACCGCCTCCATCGCCTCGGGGGCCGCGCGGTAGGGGTCGTATCTCAGGTGCTTCATGGGTCTCTCCGTCTCCGGGATTGCGACTTCATCCCGTAGACGGAGCGGGGACCGCCGGCGTGACCGCGTGCCGCAGTTTTTCCGGATTGAGCACCCGGTGCATGGACAGGATGCGCCGCCCGTCGGTCTCGATCACCGTGGTCGAGTGGACCCGGCCGTCCCTCAGGGTGACCAGCCCGGGCGCGCCGTTGATCCAGGCGATCCGCTCCTCGGCCGGGCCGGCCAGCTTGCGCGCGACGCCCAGCAGCATGCGCGCGATGCGCGCCGCGCCATGGACGGGCCTGCGCGCGGCCCACACCTTGCCGCCGCCGTCGCTGAGGAACGTCGCGTCCTCGGCGAACAGCGACAGCAGCGCCGCTTCGTCCTGCGCCCGGGCCGCTTCGGCATAGCGCCGCAGCAGGTCGCGATGGGCCTCGGCACTGACCTCGAAGCGCGGCCTGGCGTCGCGGACCCGCTCGCGGGCGCGGTGCACCATCTGCCGGCAGGCCTCCCGGCTCCGGCCGAGCGTGCGCGCGATCTCCGCGTAGTCGACGTCGAACGCCTCGCGCAGCAGGAAGGCCGCGCGCTCCTCCGGCGCCAGGCGCTCCAGCAGCAGCAGGAAGGCGGAGGAGAGGTCGGAGGCGAGCTCGGCGCGCCGGTCGGGGGCGTCCTCCTCGACCGCCGGTTCCGGCAGCCAGGGGCCGGCATAGGCGGCGCGCTCGGACGCCGAGGCGCGCAGCCGGTCGATGCACAGCCGCGTCATCGCCGTCGTCAGCCAGGCCTCGGGGACGCGGACGGCGTCCGCGTCCGCCGCGTGCCAGCGCAGGAACGTCTCCTGCACCAGGTCCTCGGCGTCGCCGACGGAGCCGAGCATGCGGTAGCCGATGCCCTTCAGCCGGCTGCGGTGGCGTTCGAATTCGGCGGTCTTCGGGTCCATGGGGCCTCGTCCGGTCGGTCTCGCGATCCAGACGGGCGGGACCGCCCGATCGTGACACCGCGCCGGAACACCTACAGCGCCCGGGCCCCGGCCGTCACGCCTCGATGCGCTCGACCGCCGGCCGGCGGGCGGCGACGCCGCGCGACAGCCACCAGGCCACGTACCAGGGCTCGACGAGGTAGCGCCGCCAGAACCGCTTGGGATTGGCGAGCAGCCGGGCCGTCCATTCCAGCCCGAACCGGCCGAGCCAGCGCGGCGGGGTGTAGGCGGCGCCGGCGAAATACTCCAGGCACGCGCCGCAGGTGCCGATGCAGTTGACCGCGAGGTCGGCCTTGTTCTCGGCGATCCAGTGCTCCTGCCGGCCCATGCCCATGCCGACGATCAGCATGTGCGGGCGGCAGGCGTTGATGCGCTCGACCACGGCCCGGTTCTCGGGGCCGTCGCGCGTGGTGTCGAAATACCCGTCGCGCCCCTCGATCTGGAGCCCGGGGAAGCGCCGGCGCAGCGTCGCCAGCCCGGTCTCGAGCACGTCGGGCGGAGCACCCAGGTAGAAGATGCGCCAGCCCTCGCGGTCGGCGCGCTCCAGCAGCGGCAGGAACCAGTCGATCCAGCCGGTCCTGTGCTCGGCCTTCAGGTCGAGCCCGAAGGCCCGGCCGAGCCACACCAGCGGCATGCCGTCGATGTGGACGCAGGTGTCGGGGTCCTCGTGCAGCCTGCGGAAGGTCTCGTCGCGGGCGTAGACGTAGAGGCCGTGGACGTTCTGGCTCGCGATCACGACCTTGCGGTCGTTCCGGACCGCGCGCCCGATCAGGCTGAACAGGTCGTCGACCGTCGTCGGCGTGATCTTGAAGCCGCACAGCCGGTAGGACGGCGGATTGGTCGGCATGGGCGGTTTCTCCCCCCTCCGGGTCGCGACGGCGTCCGGGACGCCGGGGGACGGGGTCCCCGGCGTCCCGGCACGGCCGGTCTCAGTTGCGGAAATAGGAGCCTCGGCGGCCGATGTAGTACTCGATCTCGCCCGAGCCGTAGCGCGCGCCCTTGGCCGCGTCGACCTGGTTGAGGACGACGCCGGCCATGTTGGCGCCGGCCTCGTCGAGCTGGCGCATGGCCATCTCGACGATGCGCCGGCCGGTGCTCCGCCAGCGGACCACGACGACGGTCTGGCTGGCCTTCTCGGCGAGGATGCGGGTGTCCGACACCGGCAGCACCGGCGGCGCATCGAGCACGACCAGGTCGTACTGCGAGCTGACGTTGAACAGGAGCTGGTCCATCAGCGGGTGGCGGATCACCTCCTCCGGGTGGTCGACCGCGCCGCCGGCCAGGATCACGTCGGCGCCGGTCTTCGGATCGCGCTGGACGACCTGGGACAGCCCGGCGGACCCGTTCAGGAACTCGGCCAGGCCGATCCGGTTCTCCAGCCCCAGCGCCGCGTGCATCTGCGGGCGGCGCAGGTCGCAGTCGATCAGCAGCACCTTGCGGCCGGCGACGGCGATGATCCGCGACAGCGACGAGGCGACCGAGGACTTGCCCTCGCCCGGCACGGCCGAGGTGATCAGGATCACGTTGCCCTTGCCGTGGCGCTGGTTGGCGATGACCAGCGAGGTGAACAGCCCCTTGATCGACTGGGTGAACGCCGAGGCCGGCCGGTCGATGACGTAGTCCTGGGGCGGCGCGCGGCGCAGCCGGCCGGAGCGCACCAGCGGCAGCACGCCGAGTGCCCGGGCGTGCAGCATCCGCTCGATGTCCTCGCGGGTCTGGATGCCCGTCTCCATCTGCTCGGCGACGAAGACCAGCACGAGGCCGATGCCGCAGGCGAGCACGAAGGCGAGGCCGACCATCAGCGTCCGGTTCGGGAAGGACGGGCGCAGCGGCAGGCTGGCGTTGGAGACGATCCAGGCGTTCGGCTGGTCGAGGTCGACCTCCTGCGTCTCCTTGTAGCGGGCGAGGAAGTTCTCGAACAGCGTCCGGTTGGCGGCGGCCTCGCGCTCGAGCGAACGGTAGTCGATCTCCAGCGTGTTGAGGCGCGTGGCCTCGTCCTGGAGCCGGCCCATCGCCGCCTCGAGGCTGCGCAGCCGGTCGGCCGCGACCGCGACCTGGCTGCTCAGCGACTGGACGCGGCTGTTCGCCTCGGCGGCGATCTGGCCCTGGATGTCGGCGATCTGCGCTTTGATGTCGACCACCTGCGGGTGGCGCGGCCCCAGGGTGTTCAGCAGCTCGGCCTCGCGCTGGCGCAGCGTGGCCTCCTGCGAGCGCAGGTTCGTCACCACGGGGTTGTCGACGCCTTCCAGTGCCGCGCGCGCGCCGCGGTTGCGCACGGAGCCCTGCAGCGAGTCGAGCTGGGCCTGCAGCGCGCTGTACTCGGCGCGCGCACCGATCACCTGCGTCGTGAGCTGGGTGATCTGCTCGTTGACCAGGCGCGCGTCGCGGCCTTCGAGCATGCCGTTCTCGGCCCGGAAGCGCTCGACCGCCTGCTCGGCCGTCTCGACCTCGGTGCGCAGGCGCGACAGGCGCTCGCTCAGCCACTGCATCGCGCGCTGGCGGGCGTCGAACTTGGCCTCGAGCTGCTGGGTGATGTAGAGCGAGGCGACCGCGTTGGCGACTTCGAGCGCGCGGCGCGGGTCCTCGGAGGTGAACGAGATCTCGAGGACGCGCGAGCGGCCGATCGTCCCGACGCTGAGCCGCGACTGGAACGCCGACACCATCGCGGCCTCGGTGCCGCGCTGCGCCGCCTCGGGGTCCACCGGCTCCTGCTCGGGCTCGCCGAAGACGTAGGCCTTGGCCTGGCGGACCGCGCCGGCGATGTCCAGGTCGATGCCGAGCAGCCCGGGCTCGGTCTCCTCGGCCGCCGCGATCTCGGGGTTGAACTCGGCCGTGCGGTCCAGTCCGGTTTCGGCGATGGCGCGCTGCGCCAGCGCGTCGGAGCGGATCACCTCGATCTCGCTCTCCATCGTCTCGGCGCCGGGGGACATGCCGGCGATCACCGACTGCACGTCCACGACCTGCTGCTCGCGCGGATCGACCATCACCGAGGTCGTCGCCGTGTAGACCGGCGTCAGGCTCTCGGTGAGCGCCAGTCCGCCCAGCGTCACCACCACGATCGTTCCGGCCAGCAGCCATTTCCGGCGCGAAAGGACCATCAGCAGGTCCTTCAGGCCGAGTTGAGGGGCGGAATCCCTGGGGCCCTGTTCGTAGGTGCCCCAATCCGCGCGATCGGCTTCCCGCCGTTCGGGCAACACCAGTTTGTTCATGCCGTCTATCTGGTCCCTGACACGTCCAGCGCCGTAGATGAAGAGCTTCCGTGGCCCGGCCCGTGTGGACGACGCGCCGCGGAAGCGTCCAGCCGAGAACGGCTGCATGGGGACATCGGCCCCCGACCCGTCGAATGCTACCACTCATGAAACCGTGGTCGCGTAGGGTGCATGCGGGTGACGCCGCCATAACACCTTCGGGTCCCGCGTCGCGGCCGGGGACGGAACCGGGTGCGATCCGGCGTGTTCGCCATCCGCCGGCGCTTTCCGGGAGGCGCATCCGGCTCCCGCGGCCGGCCGTTCGGGCTGCCCCCTTTGCCGAGAGGCAACCCCGGCCGATCAGTGGTCCGGGACCTTCCGCACTGCCATTGTGAAACGGCGGGACCTGCCTGAAACGGCGGGGCCCGTCGTGCGTTACGGGTGGATCGAGGGACGCGGGGCCGGGCGCAGCGACGCCCGCCCCTCCGGGAGGAAAGCTGTTTGACACTGTCACCGAAGCTGCTGGCGCGGGCTCCGTTCCTGCGCAACGTCGCCGTGCTCGCCAGCGGCACGGCGGTCGCGCAGGTCCTGACCATCCTGGCCTATCCCATCCTGATGCGCCTGTTCTCGCCGGCCCAGTTCGGGCTGTTCGCCCTGTTCGGCGCCATCGTCATGACCGTGACCGTCGTCGCGGGCCTGCGCTACGAACTGGCGATCGTCATCGCCCGGACCGAGACGGAAGCGGCCAACCTGCTGGCCCTGGCCATGACGATGACGCTCGTGATGGCGGCCGCGTCGGGCCTCGCCTTCGCGCTCGGCGGCGACGCGCTGATGGCGGCGTTCGGAACCGAGCGGCTCGGCTGGCTGCTGGCCCTGCTGCCGGTCTCCATCTTCGCCTTCGGCAGCTACAGCGTCCTGTCGTTCTGGGCGACCCGCCAGCAGTATTACAGCCGCCTGTCGGTCTCCAACGTGTGCCGCTCGGTCGGCGTCGCCGCCGCCCAGATCGGCCTCGGACTGGCGCGCACCGGGGCGGCGGGCCTCATCGTCGGGCAGATCCTGGGCCAGCTGTTCGCGGTCGGGACGCTGCTGGGCCAGATCCTGAAGCGCGACTGGCGGCGCATCCGCCCGCAGCTCTCCTGGCGGGAGATGCGCCGCGCGGCCTGGGTCCACCGCGAGTTCCCGATCTACAACGCCCCGGCCGGGCTGTTGAACTCGACCACGATCACGGTTCCCTCGATCCTGCTGGCGACCCTGTTCGGCGCCGGGGTCGCCGGGCTCTACTGGTTCGCCTACCGCCTGCTCGAGATGCCGATGACCCTGCTCGGGGACGCGACGCGGCGGGTCTTCTATCAGCGCGCGACCGAGCTGAGCCACAGCAACCGCGAGCTGGGCGACCTGTTCGTGCGCACCAGCGGGGCCCTCGGCCTGCTGGCGGCGGTGCCGAGCGCCGTCCTCCTCGTCGCCGGTCCCTGGCTGTTCGAAATCGTCTTCGGCGCGGCCTGGCGCGAGGCGGGGGCCTACATGCAATGGCTGGTGGTCTGGTGGTTCCTGCGCTTCGCCAGCCTGCCGGCGACGATGCTGGTCCCGCTGCTGGGACTGCAGCGCGTCTTCCTGGTCCTGGAGGTCGTGACCCTGGTGCCCCGCCTGCTGGTGTTCCCGGTCGCCGCCGTCTATGCCGACGCCTATGCGGCGATCGCCGCCTATTCCCTGGTCGGCGTCGCCTTCCACGCGGTCGCGATGCTGGTGGTGTGGCGCAGCGTGCGTCTGAACGACGCGCGCCTGCGCGGCGCCCAGCCGGCGCCTGCCTGATCGTTCCTGTCGGCGGCATCCCGAAGACCGGCCGCCGCTCTTTGTGATTACGCCTTTCTCGGTTCCGGAGGGAGCCGGGGTCTCCCGTTGCGCCGGCCCGTCGAGTGAACAACTCCTTGTCTAAAATATTATGTGAATGGTGGTCGGAGCCGTATCCCGGCCGGAAGATCCTGCGAGGCCCCCCGAGCGTCATGCCGTCAGCATCCATCCAGAACCGGACCGACCGGCGGATCGCGCTGTTCCTGCAGGACCTCCATGGCGGAGGGGCGGAACGGGTCATGCTGCTGCTGGCGGGCGGCATCGCGCGGCGCGGCTATCCGGTCGACCTCGTCCTGGTGCGCCGCGAAGGGGCGCATGCCGGCTCGATCCCGTCGGAGATCCGGGTGGTCGAGCTGGGGACGCGGCGCGTGCTCGGCAGCGTGCCGGCGCTGGTGCGCTACCTGCGCCGCGAGCGGCCGTCGGCGCTGCTGACGGCGCTGGTCCACGTCAATGTCGGCGGGCTGCTCGCGGCCGCCGCGACCCGCGGCATCCGGGTCGTCGTGACCGAGCACAACCAGATCTCCCGCAACTTCGCTTCGCTCACCTCGCGCCGGCTGCGCAGCGCCTACCGCCTCGTGCCGATGATGTACCGGCGCGCCTGGGGCATCGTCGCGGTGTCCGGCGGCGTCGCCGACGACCTGGCGGCCTTCAGCGGCATCGGGCGCGACCGCATCTACGTCATCAACAACCCGATCGTGACGCCCGACATCGAGGCGCGCGCGGCCGAGCCGCTCGACCACCCCTGGATCGGTCCGCAGGCGCCGCCGCTGTTCCTCGGCGTCGGGCGCCTGACCCCGCAGAAGGACTTCCCGGCCCTGGTCGCCGCCTTCGCGCTCGTGCGCGCCGGCCGCCGCTGCCGCCTCGCGATCCTCGGCGACGGGCCGGAGCGGGTCGCGATCGAGGCCGAGGCCGACCGCCGGGGCGTGCGGGACGACGTGCTCCTGCCGGGCTTCGTCGACAACCCCTATGCCTGGATGGCGCGCGCGTCGGTCTTCGTGCTCTCCTCGCGCTTCGAGGGACTGCCGACCGTGCTGGTCGAGGCGCTGGCCTGCGGCACGACGGTCGTCGCCACCGACTGCCCGAGCGGCCCGCGCGAGATCCTGGAGAACGGGCGCTACGGCGCCCTGGTCCCCGCCGGCGACCCGGAGGCGCTGGCCGCCGCGATGCGCGACGCCCTCGACCGACCGCGGCCGCGCGAACTCCTGGTCCGGCGCGCCGCGGACTACGGGCTGGACGCGGCGGTCGACCGCTACCTGCAGCTACTGGACGAAACGATGATTTGCGTGGGGGCGTCATGACCGGCGGCTCCGGCAGCGTGGGAACGGGGGATGGCTTGCGGATCGTTTGCCTGATCACTCACATGGACCGCGGCGGCGCGCAGGAGGCGATCCTGCGCCTGTCGCGCCAGCTCCGCGCACGCGGGCACGACAGCGAGGTGTGGTTCCTCTACGGCAAGACCATGGCCTATCGCGACCAGCCGCACACGCGCCTGCTGCTGCCCGACGCCGAGGCGGGGGCCTTCGGCTACCTGCGCGTCGCGTCGCGGCTGGTCCGCATGCTCGCCCGGCACCGGCCGGACGCGGTGGTCTCCTTCCTGCCGCTCGCCAACGTCCTCGGACAGGCGGCGGCGATGGCGGCCGGGGTGCGTGCGCGCGTCGCCTCGCAGCGCAACCCGTGCTGGACCTACGGCGCCGCGATGCGCTGGGCCGACCTCGCCGCCGGCTCGATCGGCCTCTACTCGCGCAACGTCGCCAATTCGCGCTCCGTCGCCGACAGCGCCGCGCGCTACCCGGCCGGCTACCGGCGCCGGATCGACATCGTCCACAACGGCATCGAATGGGTCCCGTCGCCGCTCGGCCGGCGCGAGGCCCGCGACCGCTTCGGCCTGCCGGCCGGGGTGCCGCTCCTGCTCGTGCTCGGCCGGCTGTGCCACCAGAAGAACCAGGCGCTGGCGGTCCGCGCGCTGGCCGGCGTGCCCGGGGGCATGCTGGTCCTCGCCGGCGACGGCGAGGACCGCGCGGCACTGGAGGCCCAGGTCCGCGACCTGGGCGTGGGCGAGCGGGTCCGGTTCCTGGGCTCGGTCCCGCCGGCCGAGGTCCCGCACCTGCTGGGCGCGGTCGACGTCTTCGTCCAGCCGTCCCGCTACGAGGGGCAGAGCAACGCGCTGCTGGAGGCGATGAATGCCGGCCTGGCGGTGGTCGCCAGCGACATCCCGTCCCAGGCCGAGACGCTGGGCGACCCGGGCGCGGAGCCGGCCGGGCTGCTGGTGTCGCTCGGGGACGAGGACGGCTGGCGCTCGGCCCTGGCGTCGCTGGTCGGCTCGCCCGACCTGCGGGGGCGGCTGGGGGAGCGCGCCCGGGAGCGGGCGCGCGTGTTCAGCGTGGAGCGCATGGCCGAGGGTTTCGAGCGCGTCCTCCTGGAGGTCGCGCCCCGGGAGCGGGCTCCTTCGATGCCGGCGGCGTTGCGATAGAGGGAACGGAATATGCGCCTCGCCTATGTCATTACCGTGTTCAAGCAGCCCGAGCAGGTGGCGCGCCTCCTGGATGCGATCTGGCATCCGGACGACGCCTTCGCGCTGCATCTCGACGCCAAGGCGTCGCCGGACCTGCGCATGCGCTTCGAGGCGCTGGCGCAGGGCCGGCCGAACGTGACCTTCGTCGACCCGGTCCGCGTCTGCTGGGGCGGGTTCAGCCTGTGCGAGGCGGAATGGCGCTGCCTGCACCACCTCGTGACCCGGCATCCCGGCTGGGACTACCTGATGAACATCACCGGGCAGGACTTCCCGCTGCGCCCGCGCCGCGACATCATCGCCGACCTCGCGAGCCGGCCCGGCACGAACTACATGCAGGTCCTGGACGTCGCGGCCCTGCCGCGCCATTTCCGCCAGCGCTCGGCCTGGTACTGCCTGGAGGCGCGCGACCGGCTCCTGCGCCTGCCGATCCCCTACCTGCCGCCGCGGCGTTTCCGGAACCGCTGGTTCGGCTCGGGCTGGCACGTCCTGACGCGGGACTTCTGCGAATGGCTGGTCGCCACGCCACTGATGGACGAGTGCCGGCGCTACTTCCGCCACGTCAAGCACCCCCACGAGGCATGGCTGCAGGCGATGATGATGGCGAGCCCGTTCCGCGACACGGTCGACCAGGACAACCGCCGGGCCATCGTCTGGACCCACGGCTCGGGCAACCCCAACATCCTGACCATCGCCGACCTGCCGGCGCTGGAGCGCTCCGATGCGTTCTTCGCGCGCAAGTTCGACGAATCCGTCGATGCCCAGGTGCTGTCGATCATCGAGGCGCGGCTCGCGGACCCGGGAATCTCGGCTCCCGGCATTACCGGGGTTGCTCCGAGGGCGGCACGGGCATAAAAGATATATGCCGTCAGTCGAGGTTGGCGGCCGCCAGTCGGCGTGATGGGGCCATGTCCCCGTCCGCGCTGTTCATGGAATGATGTCCAGTGAAAAGAGGAGTATCGTCATGAACGATACCACCGGGAAGACCGTACCCGTAGAACGCGAAATCTGGCCTGCAGTGCAGGGGGAGGCGGGAGGACACTCCTATTCTTCCAACCTTGCCGAGACGGAAAGCGTGAAAGAGGAATTGGACGGCACCACCCCCGAAGCCTGACCCGGCTTCGCAGTCGTATCCCGGGGCCGCCGGCGACCGCCGCGCGGCCCTTGTCATGTCCGGGCTCCGCCGGACGCGGGGGCGGCGTCTCACGCCGACCGTGCGGATGCCAGCCTCTGCTCGTGGCGCTTGCCCCATTCCGCGAGCACGGTGACGGCCGAGTTCAGGCTCAGCCCCATCTCGGTTGCCGAATACTCCACCTTCGGCACGGGCCCGGGAAAGACGTCCCGGCGGACCAGGCCGTCCGCCTCCATTTCGCGGAGCTGCTGGGCCAGCACCTTCTCGCTGATGCCCGCAAGCAGCCGCTTCAGCTCACCGAACCGGCGCGGCTTCAGGTGAATCTCCCACAGGATCGATGTCTTCCATTTACCGCCGATCGCATTGAGGGCGGAGGAAAATCCACAATCGTCGAGCTGCAGGCGCTTCATGGTTACGTGCCCTTACCTGACGGTAACTACTTACTTCAAGGTGCGTACTTTACCGTTTTGAACGGCCCTCTTACAACCCGCGACATGAATTGGGCGAGGCAAGTCTCGCCGGAACTTGGGGGTTGTTCTCGCATGTCCGTAATCTGTGTTCTGGGACTCGGGCGGATGGGGTCCGCGCTCGCCCGTGCGTTCCTCGGGAAGGGATACGTCACGTATGTCTGGAACCGCACGCCCGCAAGATGCGCTCCGCTCGCATCCCTCGGCGCGCGCGTCGCGCCGTCGCCGGAACAGGCGGTCGCCGCCTGCGACGTCGTCGTCGTCAACGTGATCGACTACGAGGCCGCCGACGGGCTCCTGCGCTCGCCGTCCGTTGCCGCCGCCCTGGAAGGCAAGCTCCTCGTCCAGCTGACCTCGGGGTCTCCGGACCAGGCGCGCGAGGCCGCGGCCTGGGCGGCGGAGCGGGGGGCGGCGTATCTGGACGGCGCGATCATGGCGACGCCGAACATCATCGGCGATCCGGCGGCGACGATCCTCTATTCCGGCCGGCGCCAGGCGTTCGAGGCAAACGAGCCGGTGTTCCGGGCGCTCGGTGGCAATCCCGTGCATGTCGGGGAGGACCCCGGCCATGCCTCCGCCCTCGACGGCGTGTTCAAGGCCGCGGTCGCGCGCGGGCACCTGCGGGACGACTTCGCCGCCCTAGCACAGGTCGTGCGGTGATGCCCGGCTCCAGGACCGCGAGCTGCGCGTGCGGGGCCCTGAGGATCACGCTCGCCGGCGAGCCGTCGCGCGTATACGCCTGCAGCTGCCTGGAATGCCAGCGCGCGACGGGGTCGGCCTTCTCCTACCGGGCGGTGTTCGCGAAGGAGGCGGTCGCGGTGGTCGAGGGCGAGCGCAGCACCTGGCGCCGGGGCAGCGAGGCCGGCCGCTGGGTCGAGCAGACCTTCTGCCCCGCCTGCGGAACCCTCGTCTTCATGGAAGGGGAGGGGCTGCCGGGCTCGGTGTCCGTCTCGGTCGGCTGCTTTGCCGATCCCGGCTTCGCGCCGCCCTCCACCCTGCATCGGGCATCCAGGCGGCACGGATGGTACGCGTTGCTCCCGGGGATCGGGTCGACGGGCTAGGCCGGATCGCGATCGCGGTCCGGCCTGGCCCGTTCACGTCATGCGGCGTCGCGGGCCTCCAGGCGGGGGCCGAGTTCTTCCAGCGCGACGTGGCCCTCGAACCGGCCGACGCTCGTGGCGGGCCGGTCGTCCTCGACGGCATGGGCGAAGACGACGGCGCCGTCGCCCTCCAGTTTCCGCAGATGCCGGTGGAGGTGCGGATACTCCCGTTCCAGGTCGAAAAGCCCCAGGTCCTCACCCCACCGCGCCACCCCGGCGAGATAGGCGTCGGCGACCGTCCGCCCGTTTCCGGCCAGCCAGTCCCGGCCGGCCAGGGTGGCGTCGAGTTGGGAGTAGTGCTGCGCGACGCTCTCGCGGGCCGTCCTTCGCAGGAACTCCCTCTCGGGCGCGCCTTCGTCGAGCTTGTAGGCCGCCCAGGCCGGCAGGAAGGCCGCGAAGAGGCCCGAGTTGAGGAACCCCAGGGCACGGTTGACGCGGTCGAACTCCCGCGTTCCCTGGGCGAATGTCAGCTTCCGGCCCAGGTCCCTGGCGGCCACGTGGTTGAGGATCGCGACGCTCTCGGTCAGGACCTCGCCGTCCTCCAGAAGAAGCGTGGGCGTCTTCATCCGCGGATTGACGCGAGCGAAGATGTCGGCTTGCTGGGTCGACAGCATGTCGATGCGGCACAGCCTGTAGGGCTGCCCCAGCCATTCGAGCGCCACGATCGATCCGAACGAGCAACCATGGGGGACGCCGTAGAAGAGTATCGGCTCCATGTCTGATTTACCTTTTTATCTTCGATGTCTGACGGCATTGACAATGTCGGTTCCAATCGTGATTGTGAAGAAGGCACTATTTTGTTGTTCGGTAACATATTTTATACTTGGGTGGCGTGATGAAGGAGAGCGTATCCGGATGTCCGGTGGAGGATGCGATGCGCGTGCTCGGTGGCCGTTGGCGGATCGTCCTGGTCTATTACCTGCTGGAGGGCACGAAGCGGTTCAGCGACCTTCGCCGAGCCGTCCCACGGATTTCCCAGCGCATGCTGACGCTCGACCTGCGGGCGCTGGAGGAGGCGGGGCTCGTGTCCCGGACCGTCCATCCCGGCATTCCGGCGCGGGTGGACTACGCGCTCACCGAGGAGGGGCGCCGCCTGCGCGCCGTGGTCGACGTCCTCGCCGAGGCTGGCGAAAGGCTGGGGAAGCCGCAGGGTGCTGCCGCCGGCCCTTGAGCGCGGCCGGTCACTCGCCGGCCGTATCCCCGAGGACGGCCGTACGGCGCGGCTTGGTCAGCGGTACCGGCACGACCCGGTACCGGTCCGACCCGGCATAGATGCCTTCCACCCGCTGGACCGCCAGGCGCTCGGCGTCGAGGCTGCGCACCTCGCGCTCGATCTCGGCCGCCTCGTCCCGGTCGGCGCCCAGGCGCACCAGGCCCTCGCGGCCGAAGACGAGCGCCGATTCGAGGGTCTCGCGCAGCTCGAAGTCCACGTTGCGCTCCAGCAGCGCGATG
>NZ_DASYHS010000038.1:0-34577 GCF_035998295.1 Arenibaculum sp.
CGACAAGCCTGTCAGCCTTCGCTATATACGCGACCTCACGACGCGCCGCCCCGTCCTCAGGACGGGAACGCGATCCGGGAAACGGGTGCATAGCTCAGTTGGTAGAGCAGCTGACTCTTAATCAGCGGGTCCAAGGTTCGAGTCCTTGTGCACCCACCACATTTCCCAAGGACTTAGGGGCCGCCGCGAGGCGGCCCTTAGTCGTTCCGGCAACCGCCCACCCGCCTTCGACCGCGTGCCGACACCCCGGAGCCGCTCATGTTCGATGCGAGGAGCGTGGCATCGAGTCGGGACCGGATGAAAGGACGTGTCATTCCGCGGTATGCATACATCTTCGAATATTTGGGGTGGAGCATACTAACGTAGTTTCTCCGAGATATTTGACTGATGAAGACTGCCGGATCGGCGGCGAATCTTAGGTCGAAGACAGAAATCGGGCATCGAACGGGTTGACGGGGCTCGACGGGCAACACCATCATCTGCCGGCAACTTGAGGTGGACGCCCATGATCAATCGCAGGCAATTCGTCATCGGCGCGGGCAGCGTGCTGGCAACGCCGTTCATCCTGCGCCGCTCGGCATTGGCGCAGACGCCGAGAGTTCGCAGGGACGTTATGGCCATGGCGCCGGACGACCCGTTCTTCTCGGACTATGCCGACGCCGTGCGGGCCATGCATGGACTCGGTTCTGGCGACGGGCGCAACTGGCGCAATCAGGCGCTGATCCACCTGAACCACTGCCCCCATGGCGGGCCGACGACGGCCATGGACTTCGTCCATTGGCACCGCAACTACATCCTGTTCTACGAACAGATCTGCGGCACGCTGATCGGCAAGAGCGATTTCGCGCTGCCCTACTGGAACTGGCAGTCGGGGATCGGCCAGATACCGGACCCCTTCTACGACAGGAACGAGCTCAACGTCGTATATTGGAACGACCCCTCCGACGCCCAGTCCGACAACTGGGGCCCGGACGAGGTGACGACGACCGGCGTGCGCGCGCTCGCCAAGGGCTCGGGCCTGAAGCAGGATCCGCAACGCGGCGGCGCCTTCACGGACCAGAACATCGAATCGATCCAGCGCCTGACCGACTATTCGCTCTATACCGGCCGCCTCGAGGGCTCGCCGCACAACAGCGCCCATGTCATTGCCGGCGGCTTCCAGGGTCATATGGGCGACGGCATGTCGCCGCTCGACCCGATCTTCTGGCTGCACCACTGCAACGTCGACCGCCTCGCGGCCGAATGGCAGGCGGCAGGCAACACGATGCCGCCGCTCGACGACAATTTCGACGGCCAGTTCGTCGATGGCGAGGGCCGGCCCGTGCCGGCGAACTCGGCCTCGGTCGTGAACATCGGGAACCTCGGCTACGCCTACGAGACGCCGTCGGGCCTGATCACCGGTCCGGCACCCGGACCCGTGGCGATGTCCCTCTTCGCGGCACCCGCGCCGCAGGCGGCGATGCTCGGCACCACGGACCAGGGGCAGCAGGCCGCGGCGAACAGCACCACGAACGTCTCGGTCGACACCAGCAATCTCTCCGAGGCGCTGTTCTCGGCCCGCTCCTTCCGCCTCTTCTCGCGCCAGGGCGAGGCGAAGCTCGGAGCGGAGTCGGGCCGCGTGCTCGCCCGCATCACCGGGGTCGACGTGTCGAACGCGGCGCGGTCGCTCATCGTCAACGTCTTCGTCAACCTGCCGGAGGCGAACCCGCAGACCCCCTTCACCGATCCGCACTATGCCGGGACCTTCTCGTTCTTCGGGATGGCCGGCAAGATGCACCATCCCGGCTCCTATCTCGTCGACATCACCGACGCGCTGACGCAGCTTGCCGAGCTTGGCCGCCTGTCGTCGAGCGAGCTGACGCTGCAGATCGTGCCGTTGCCGACGGGAGAGGGCGCGCCGGACGTGGGCTTTTCCTTCGGCGGCGTGGAAATCTTCCGCACCTGAGCGGCGCGCCCCGATTTCGCTGGAGCCCGCGCGGCCTCCCGGCGTTACATTCCGGTGGGGTCCATATCCGGGCTCCGGTGGTCGGGGCGTGTAACATGTACCGCGCGCTTGTCCTGCTCGCACTTGCCGCCATGCTGGCGGCGCCCGCCCGCGCGGGTGGCGGCGCGCCTTCGGAGACGTCGATGGACGCGGACGGCCTCCTGCTCTCGGGCGAGGGCGCCAGTGCCGGGGCCGAGGCGCCGGCCGAGCTGGTTCTCGATCTCGCCCGCGCCGCCGACGCGCCGTCGGGCATCCTCGAAGTAGCGCTCACCCCCGAGCGGGTCGTCCGGAGCGAGCCCTTCCTCGTATCGGTCACGGCCGACGCCGCGGGCGGCCCGACGCGCGAGATCGCTTCCATCGCCTTCTTTCCGCCGCCGCGCGAGGGGGAGACGCAGCGCTTCCTCATCGACGTCTCGGAGCTTCCCGAGTCCGGCAAGGCGACGCTCTCGGTGCGTCTCGTTCCCGCCACCGACGCGCCGCTCACGCGGACGCGGCTGCGGGTCGAGGGCCTCGCGCTGCCGGAGTGACGCGGAGGGGCCCCCGCACCGCATCGGCCGCCGGCCCCGATCGCGGGCTTCGGAACCCTCCGGGACGGCCGGCGTTGTTCAGCAGCCACTTCCGAACGCACCATGGCCGAGCCGGCGACGTGGCCGGCGGCCGATGCACAAGCCTCGCCGACGCCATCCTCATCTCGCGACGGAGCGCCCGTGATCCGCCCCGCGTCCCTCGCCAGCCTGGCTTCCAGGCCGATACGGCTTTCCGCGTCCATCCTCGGGATGATGGCTCTCGCGGCGTGCGACGATTTCCGCTTTCCGCGCGATCCCAACGGCACGCTGGAGCGCGTGCTCGCGGCCGACCGCATGCGCGTGGTCGCGGTCGACCACGTGCCGTGGGTGGTCGTCGACGGCGACGGCGTTCCGGCGGGCGTGGAGGTGGACACGGTCCAGGCGTTCGCGCGCGCGCTCGGCGTGACGGTCGAATGGCGGCGCGCGCCGGCGTTCGAAGCCCTGGAAGCCCTGAAGAGGGGGGATGCCGATCTCGCGGTCGGCGGCTTCACGAGGAGTTCCGTGGCGGCGCATGGCGGGGCCGCCCACACCTACGCCTACTTCACCGAGACGCTGGTCGTCGCGGCCGAGCCGGGAGCGGCGGTCCCCGACGACCTGGAAGGGCTGAAGGTCTACGTGGCGCCCGATCTGCTGGCGGACGGCCTGGTCGAGGAGGCGGGTGGCATCCCGGTCGCCGAGGATGCCGGGGACGTGCGCCTCGCCCTGGTGCCGGACTGGTGGCTCCCGGCGAGCGGCCTCGTGCCCACGCCGATCGAGCTTCATCGCGATGACCACGTGATCGCGGTTCCGCAGGGAGAGAACGCCTGGGTCATGCGGCTCGAACGCTTCCTGCGCGCACGCGTCGGGGCGACCGGCGCGCGCCTTCGGGAATACGCCTCATGATCGTCCGCGACCCCGTTCGCCTGCCGGAGGAGCAGGAAAAGGCGATGCGGCATGCCCGCCGGCTCCAGTGGGTCTGGATGCTCGCGCTGGCCAGCATCGTCGTGGCGATCTACCTCACGCTCGGCAACTCGCAGGCGATGAAGACCGCCTGGATCGAGGACCTCCTGAGCTTCGTGCCCCCGATCGCGTTCCTGGTGGCGTCCCGGGTCGAACGGTGGCGGCCGAACGCGCGCTTCCCCCTCGGCTACATCCGGGTGACCTCCATCGCCTATCTGGTGAGCGCCGTGGCGCTCGCGGGCGTCGGGCTGTTCCTGGTCTTCGACGCGGGAATGGCCCTGATCCACACCGAGCATCCCACGATCGGCAGCGTCGAGCTGTTCGGGGCGACGGTCTGGCAGGGCTGGCTGATGATCGCCGCCTTGGCCTACAGCGTCATCCTGCCGGTGATCTTCGGCCGCCTGAAGATGCGCCCGGCGCGCCAGCTCCACGACAAGGTCCTGTGGGCCGACGCGCTGATGAACAAGGCCGACTGGATGACCGGCCTCGCGGCCGCCGTCGGTATCGTGGGGATCGGTTTCGGCTGGTGGTGGGCCGACGCGGTGGCCGCGCTCTTCATCGCCGTCGACGTCCTGCACGATGGCGGGCGCCACACCGCCATAGCCGTGCGCGACCTGATGGACGAGGTGCCGCGCACGGTCGACGGCAAGGGCTTCGACCCCCTGCCGTCGCGGATGAAGGGCCTCGTGGAAGAGCTTTCCTGGGTGCGGGGCTGCGAGGTCCGCCTGCGCGAGGAAGGAAGGTTCGTGACCGGGACGGTCTATGTCGAGCCGCGCGGACCCCATGTCGATCCGGTCTGGGTCCGCGACGCGGAAGCCAGGATGCGCGGCTTGCACTGGCGCGTGGACCGCATCTCGGTCGTGCCCGTGCCCGACCTCGCCAACGTTCTGGACCGGTCCGGCGGCTGAGCGGAGCGTCGCTGGTTTCGTTTGCGCGGCTTACCCCCGGGCGCCGCCGCCCGGCGGCGGCAGGCTCTTGCGCCAGCGGGCGCGCAGCACGCCCGGCCGCTCGGGGTAGCGTTCGTCGAGGAAGGTCGCGCCTGCGACCCGGTCCGTCCGGAAGCTTCGGAAGTCCCGGCGCAGCTCGCACCAGGAGATGAGAAGGCGCGCGCTGTCCAGGTATCCGACCGCGATCGGCCAGACCGTCCGGTCGGTCTCGGTCCCGTTTTCGTCGACGTAGCGCAGCGCGAGCTTCCGGCCGCGCCGGATGTGCTCGCGGACGCGCTGCATGTCGAGGCCGTCCGGCTTCGCGTTCCAGGCCGGAGGAGTGCGGATCGACGGCTCGAAGACATGGGAGCGGAGCTGCTCCGGGATCGAGGCGGCGATCTTCGCGATCAGGTCGCCCGCCGCCTTCGCGAGCGCGGGATCGCCCCGGCCCGCCACCCACTGCGCGCCCAGCACCGCCGCCTCGATCTCGTCGGGGGTGAGCATCAGGGGCGGCAGGTCGAAGCCGCCGTCCAGCACGTAGCCCGTTCCCGCCTCGCCCCGGATCGGTACCCGCTGGCCGATCAGCGCCGCGACGTCCCGATAGACCGTGCGCTTCGAGGTCTCGAACTCGGCGGCCATCGCCGCCGCGGTGACCGGCCCGCGGGCGCGGCGCAGGGTCTGGATGATCTGGAACAGCCTGTCCGCGCGCCTCATCGCACCCCGATCCCGTGGGCCGGTGCGAGCATGCTGTCAGCACGCTGGCAACAGGGGTTCGCTAGGATGCGCATATCGAAGCGAGTTGCTCCCACGATCGCCCGGCCGTTCGATGCCAGCCTGTCCGCGGCCGCGGCGCAAGTCCAGCACCTCTCTTCCCAATCCGACGGGGTATCCATGAAAACGCAGTATCGGGGAAGCTGCCATTGCGGCCGCGTCACGTTCGAGGCCGACATCGACCTCCAGGCCGGCACCGGCAAATGCAACTGTTCCATCTGCCTGAAGACGCGGAACTGGAACGCGATCGTCAAGCCGGACGCCTTCAGGCTCCTCTCCGGCGAGGGCGATCTGACGGAGTACCGGTTCGGCGCCGGCGTCGGCCGGTACCTGTTCTGCCGCCACTGCGGCGTCCACTCCTTCAGCCGCGGCCATCTGGACGTGCTCGGCGGCGATTTCTGTTCCGTCAGGCTGAACTGCCTCGACGATCTCGACCCGACCGCCCTCGCTGAGGCGCCGGTCCGCTACGCCGACGGGCGCCACGACGCCTGGTGGGAACGGCCGGCGGAAGTCCGGCATCTGTAGCGGAGCCCCGGGTCACGCCCGGGGATCCCGGCGCGCGAACAGGCGGTCGAGATGGGCGCGCAGCCTCGCCCGGGCCGGCGGTCCCGACGCCTATCCCTGTGCCTATCCCTGGGCGTTCGCCGCGCCGATGGGCCTGTCCCTGCTCGCGTTCATCCCGGTCCGGGCGTTGCTGCGCTCGCGTGAAGACCTTCCCGGCGAGAAGGAACGGGTCTTGCCTCCTGGGTCGGGTGCCGTTCCCCGCGGTCCCGGCCGAAGGGCATGGCGAGGATCTTGCCGAGCGTCACCTCCCGCGGGTCCCGGTGGTCCGGGACGCCGATGGTGATCCGGTGCTGCGGCACGTCGAGCTTCAGCGTGCCGTGGAGCCGGTCCCAGGCCGTCAGGCCGCTCGACCAGTTGGAATCCATCTCGTCCCGGACGACGGAATGATGGATGCCGTGCATGCGCGGCGTCACGACGACGCGCACCAGCCGGCGCTCGATGCCGGCCGGCAGGCGCAGGTTGGAGTGGTGGAACAGGATCGAGACGAACAGGGCCGACCGCCAGGTCGACAGCGCGCGCGGGCCGACCCCTATCAGGACGACCTGCGCCGCCCGCCACGGCACCGACAGCGCCATCTCCGCGAAATGGAAGCGCAGCGCCGTGGTGGCGCTGAGGTCGAGGTCGGCGTGATGGACCTTGTGGAGGCGCCACAGCCACGGGACGCGGTGCGTCAGCACGTGCCAGAGATAGAGCGTGTAGTCCATCAGCACGACCGCCGCCGGCAGCTCGACCCAGACGGGCAGGTCGAGCTGCTTCAGCAGCCCCCAGCGCCGCCGTTCGACGAGTTGGGACAACGGCTCCACGACCGGCCTCTCGGCGATGCGCAGGGTGGCCGCACTTGCGGCGGCGACGGCCAGGTTGCGGGCGTCGCGCCGCCACCGCGGCTCGCTGCGGCCGCGCAGCGGACGGCGCCGTTCGAGCAGCATGAGCGCTGCGAAGACGCCCACGGTCAGCGCCGTGCCCGCCCAGTCCGGGACCCGGCGCCGGCGGGCCTCTCCCCGGCCCATGGCCGCCCCGGCGCTCACAGGCCGGGGACGAGCTCGACCTTGACCCATCCGGGCTTTCGCTGGTCGAACTGCCGGTAGGCCTCGATGACGTCGCTCATCGGCTCGACATGGCTGAGGACCTGGAGCGGGTCGACCGCGCCGGCTTCCACCATGGCGACCAGTTCGGGCACGTATTTGCGGTGGTTGCAGTTCCCCATGTTGATCGTGAGGTTCTTGTTCATCGCCATCCCGATGGGGAAGAACCGGTCGGTCTGCGGATACACGCCGATGACCGCGAGCGTGCCCGCCTTCGCCAGCGCCTGCACGGCCCAGGTCGACGCGAGCGACGGCGCGTCCCCGGGCTTCCACACGCCGTCCTGCGGGTTCGTCTCGGGGGCGATCTGCTGCAGCTCCTGCTGGAACTGCCCGCTCCGTTTCCCGGCCTCCTCGGCCGCCGGACCGGATTTCGGGCGTTCGGAATCGACGCCGACCGCGTCGATGGCACGGTCGGTGCCGATGCCGCCGGTCAGCTTGCGGATCGTGTCGACGGGGTCCTCCTCGTTGAAGTTGACGACCTCCGCGCCGAGGGCGCGGGCGCGCTCCAGGCGGGAGGGGATGCCGTCCACGGCGATGATCCGCGACGCGCCGAGCTGGCGGGCGCTCAGGATCGCGAACAGGCCCACGGGCCCGCAGCCCCAGACGGCGACGATGTCGCCGTCCTTGATCTCGGCGAGATGGGCGCCGAAGAAGCCGGTCGGGTAGATGTCCGAGATCAATATGGCCTGGTCGTCGCTGACGCCGTCCGGCAGCTTGACCAGGTTGGTCGCGGCATAGGGGACCCGGGCGTATTCGGCCTGGAGGCCGTCGAAGGGGCCGGTCATCTGCGGGCCGCCGTAGAAGGCCGTCCCGGCGAGGGAACCGTTCGGGTTGGCCGTGTCGCACTGGGCGAAGTAGCCGGACCGGCAGTAGTTGCACGAGCCGCAGCCGATCGTGGACGGGATGACCACCCGGTCGCCCTGCTTGAGGTTGCGGACCAGGGGGCCGACCTCCTCGACGACGCCGACGCCCTCGTGGCCGAGGATCGTTCCCGGCTTCATCCCGGGCAGGGTGCCCCGGATCATGTGCAGGTCGGTGCCGCAGATGGCGCTCGCCGTGATGCGGACGATCGCGTCGGTGGGGTCCTGGATCTTCGGCTCGGGAACGTCGTCGACGCGGATGTCGCCGACGCCGTGGAATACGACCGCCTTCATGATCCCGCCTCTCGCTGTTGGATTGCGTTGCCGCCTCAACAGCGTTCCGCGGGCTTGATCATGGCGGCGGCGGCGCGATCGTCCGCCGGGGCCGTTACGTGATCATTCCGACCCTCGGGTGTTCAAAACGGGAGACGCACGGCGACCACAGCGAAAACGGGACAGCGATATGAGCAAGACCGTCAGCGAATTCTTCTGGGAGCGGGTGTCGGCATGGGGGGTGCGCCGGATCTTCGGCTACCCCGGCGACGGCATCAACGGTCTGGTCGGCGCGCTCGAAGGGGCCAGCGACCGCCTCGACTTCGTGCAGTCCAGGCACGAGGAGATGTCGGCGTTCATGGCCTGCGCGCATGCGAAGTTCACCGGCGAGGTCGGCGTCTGCATGGCGACCTCCGGTCCGGGCGCCATCCATCTGCTCAACGGCCTGTACGACGCGCGCCTCGACCATCAGCCGGTGGTCGCCATCGTCGGGCAGGCGGCCCGTTCCGCGCTCGGCGGCCACTACCAGCAGGAAGTGGACCTCGCGTCCCTGTTCAAGGACGTGGCCGGCGAGTTCGTGCAGACCGCGACCTCTCCCGCCCAGATCCGCCATCTGGTCGACCGCGCCTTCCGGATCGCCAAGTCCCAGCGCACCGTGACCTGCATCATCCTGCCCAAGGACCTGCAGGAGGAAGCGGCGGTCGAGACGCCGCCCCACGCCCACGACACCATCCACAGCGGCGTCGGCCACGCCCGCGGCCTCGGCCTGCCGCCGGTGGACGACCTGCACCGGGCGGCGGACGTCCTCAACGCCGGAAGCAAGGTCGCGATCCTCGTCGGGGCCGGCGCGCTGCACGCGACCGACGAGGTGATCGAGGTGGCCGATCGGCTCGGGGCCGGGGTCGCCAAGGCGCTGCTCGGCAAGGCGGCGCTTCCCGACGACCTGCCTTTCGTGACCGGCTCCATCGGCCTGCTGGGGACCCGCCCCAGCTACGACATGATGGCCGAATGCGACACGCTGCTGATGATCGGGTCGGGGTTCCCGTATTCCGAATTCCTGCCCAAGGAAGGGCAGGCGCGCGCCGTCCAGATCGACATCGATCCCCGCATGGTCAGCCTGCGCTATCCCATGGACGTCAACCTGATCGGCGACAGCGCCGCGACGCTGCGGGCCCTGATCCCGCTGCTCCAGCCGAAGCAGGACCGGTCCTGGCGCGAGGAGATCGAGGCGGGCGTCGCCCGCTGGTGGAAGGTGCTGGAGCGCCGGGCGATGAACGACGCCGAGCCCCTCAACCCGCAGCGCGTGTTCTGGGAGCTGTCGCCGCGCCTGCCGGACCGGTGCATCCTGACCAGCGACAGCGGCTCGGCCGCCAACTGGTACGCCCGCGACCTCAAGATCCGCCGGGGCATGATGGCGTCGCTGTCGGGCGGCCTGGCGACGATGGGCCCGGGCGTTCCCTATGCGATCGCGGCCAAGTTCGCCCACCCCGACCGCCCGGTGATCGCCCTGGTCGGGGACGGCGCGATGCAGATGAACGGCCTGAACGGGCTGATCACCGTGTCGCGGTACTGGCAGACCTGGCAGGACCCCCGCTTCGTCGTGCTGGTCCTCAACAACGGCGACCTCAACCAGGTGACCTGGGAGATGCGTGCCCAGGCCGGGGACCCCAAATGGGAGGGCTCGCAGAGCGTGCCGGACTTCGCCTACGCCCGCTACGCCGAGATGCTGGGCTTCAAGGGCATCTTCGTCGACCATCCCGACCGCCTCGCGGCCGCCTGGGACGAGGCGCTGGCCGCGGACCGGCCCGTGCTGCTCGAGGCCAAGACCGATCCGAACGTGCCGCCGCTGCCGCCGAGCATCACGCTCAAGAACGCGGCCGCCATGATGAAGACGCTCTGGCAGGGTGACCCCGAGGCCGTCGACATGGTCAAGGACACCGCCAAGGACCTCGTCGAAGGCTTCCTGCCGCAAGGGAAGTCCCCGAGGGACAAGTCCTGAGCGCAGAGCGCAATCCGGCAGCTGGGAAGGCCTTCATGACTTCTTCGACGGGCGCGCGGTCCGGTTCCCGGACCGCCGCGCAGCTCCAGGCGATTCCCGCGGCCCGGGAGGTCGACGTCGAGGCGTTGGCGCGCGACCTCCGCGACCGCGTGGACGGCGAGGTCCGCTTCGAGGACGGGGACCGCGGTCTCTACGCCTCGGACGCCTCCAACTACCGCTTCGTGCCGCTGGGGGTCGTGATCCCCCGGTCGGCCGCGGCCCTGCACGAGACGGTAGGGGTGTGCAGCCGGCACGGCGCCCCCGTGCTGAACCGCGGCGGCGGCACCAGCCTTGCCGGCCAATGCACCAACGTCGCCGTCGTCATCGACTCGTCCAAATACTGCACCAACATCCTGGAGATCGACGTCGACCGCCGCATCGCGCGCGTCGAGCCCGGCGTCCGGCTGGACGACCTGCGCACGCGCGCCGAGCCGCTCGGGCTGACCTTCGGGCCGGACCCGGCGACGCACGCCTATTGCACCTTCGGCGGCATGATCGGCAACAACTCCGGCGGCGTCCATGCGGTGCGGGCCGGCCTGACGGTCGAGAACGTCGAGGAGCTCGACGTCCTCACCTATGACGGCCTGCGCATGACGGTCGGCCCCACCTCCGACGAGGAGTATGGGCGCATCCTGGCCGCGGGCGGGCGCCGGGCGGAGATCTACCGGCGCCTGCGCGACCTGCGCGACCGCTATGCCGGGCTGATCCGGGAGCGCTATCCCGACATCCCGCGCCCGGTTTCCGGCTACGGCCTCGACCAGCTCCTGCCCGAGAAGGGGTTCAACGTCGCGCGCGCTCTGGTCGGGTCGGAAGGGACCTGCGTCACCGTCCTCGGCGCCACCTTGAGGCTGATCGAGCATCTGCCCCATACCGTCCTGCTGGTGATCGGCTTCGACGACATCTGCAACGCGGCCGATTGCGTGCCGCGCCTCCTGGAGACGGGCCCGCAGGGCCTGGAGGCCATTGACGACCTGCTCGTCGACTACATGACCAGGAAGCACCTGCACCACGAGCAGGTGCGCCTTCTGCCCCGGGGCTGTTCCTGGATGATGCTGGAGTTCGGCGCGGCGACGGTGGAGGGGGCCGCGGACAAGGCCCGCCATGCCATGGAGATGTTCCGCGACCATCCGCACGTGCGCGGCATGAAGCTGTTCGAGACGCCGGCCGAGCAGGCCGACATCTGGGAGGTGCGCGAGGCCGGCCTGGGCGGGACCGCCTTCGTGCCGGGGGCCGATCGGGACACTTGGCCGGGCTGGGAGGATTCCGCCGTGGCACGCGAGAAGCTCGGCGACTACCTGCGCGCTCTGAAGGACCTCTACCGGCGCTACGGCTACGAAGGCGCGATGTACGGGCATTTCGGCGACGGGCTGGTGCACACGCGCATCGACTTCGGGCTGCACACGCCCGAGGCGGTCGGGAAGTTCCGCAGCTTCATGCGCGACGCCGCCATTCTGGTGACGGAGTTCGGCGGCTCCATGAGCGGCGAGCACGGTGACGGCCGCGCGCGTTCCGAGCTGCTGCCGATCATGTTCGGCCCGGAGCTCGTCGAGGCGTTCGCGGAGTTCAAGTCGATCTGGGACCCGCGCGGCAGGATGAACCCCCGCGACATCGTGGACCCGACCGCCGTCGACAGCTTCCTGCGCCTCGGCCCCGACTTCCGGCCGCCGGAAATGAAGACCCATTTCCAGTATCCCCAGGACGACTTCTCCTTCGACCGCGCCCTGATCCGGTGCGTCGGCGTCGGCAAGTGCCGGCGCATGGACGGCGACGTCATGTGCCCGAGCTACCGAGCGACGCTCGAGGAGAAGCACTCCACCCGCGGCCGGGCGCATCTGCTCCAGGAAATGCTCCAGGGCGACCCGGTCGAGGGCCTGTGGCGCAACGAGGCCGTCCACGAGGCGCTCGACCTGTGCCTGTCGTGCAAGGGCTGCAAGAACGACTGCCCGGTCAACGTCGACATGGCCACCTACAAGGCCGAGTTCCTGGCCCACCACTACGAGGGCAAGCGCCGCCCCCGGGCCGCCTACAGCATGGGGATGATCCATCGCTGGGCGCGGATGGCGTCGCCCGTGCCCTGGCTGCCCAACGTCTTCACCGGCGCGCCCGGGCTCGCCCGCCTGTCCAAGGCCATCGCCGGCATCCATCCCGACCGCCCGGTCCCGGCCTTCGCCGCGAAGACCTTCCGGAGCGGCTTCCGGCCCGACCCGGCCGGTGACGGCAGGCCGCGGGTGATGCTGTGGACCGATACCTTCAACAACCACTTCTCCCCCGGACCGCTGCACGCCGCCGCCCGGGTGCTGCGCGCGGCCGGCTACGCGGTCGACATCCCCGGCCGGGACCTGTGCTGCGGGCGTCCGCTGTACGAGTTCGGCTTCCTGGACGAGGCGCGCCGGACCCTGGACGGGACCCTGGACGGCCTGAAGGACGCGCTCCAGGCAGGCACCATGATCGTCGGCGTCGAGCCGAGCTGCATGTCCGTGTTCCGGGACGAGCTGCCGAACCTGTTCGCCGGGGACGACCGGGCGCGCAGGCTGTGCGACCAGGCCCGGCTGCTGAGCGAGTTCCTGGTCGATACCGCGGACTGGAAGCCGCCGCCGATCGCGGGCAAGGCGGTCGTCCACGGCCATTGCCATCACAAGTCGGTCTTCACCATGGCGGCGGTCGAGAAGCTGCTCGCGGGGACCGGCCTCGATGCCGACGTGCTCGGCAACGGCTGCTGCGGCATGGCCGGCGCCTTCGGCTACGAGCCCGGAAAGTACGAGGTCTCGCGCCGGATCTTCGAGCACGAGCTGGCGGGGCCGCTCGCCCGCGCCGACGCGGGCACGCGGATCGTCGCCGACGGGTTCAGCTGCCGCAGCCAGATCAGCGACCTCGATGGCCGCCGGCCGCTCACGCTGCCCGAACTGCTGGCCGAGGCGCTTCCTCCTCAGAACACGTAGACGTCCCAGGCCCCGGGCGTCGCGGCCGGACCCCGAACGGCGCGCTCAGAAAGCGCAGCGGGCGGACGACCTCGGGTGCGGGACGCTTCCAGCATGCATCGAATCCCGGCCTCGGGCGTTTGCCCTGTGCGGCTCGTGTCCCTCCCGGCTTCCAGGCGGGGCGCTCCATGAAGTCCGTGAATTCATCGGGAGCACGAAATGCTCGGATACTTGGGTCTTGTCGTCCTGTTCGCCCTGCTGATCTTGGCCATGCCCTGGTGGCCTCATAGCCGGCGCTGGAATTACTGGGCGGCGGGCGCGATCGGCCTCATCATCCTGATCTGGCTTATCCTGATCTGGCTGGGCTGGATCGCCCTGGTCTGGCCCTGGCCCGAAGCGTATTGAGCCGGGCCCGGCCGCATCCTCCTCGCCGGCATCGGTCCGTTTAGCTCCTCGCCGCTTCTCAGGTCGCGCCGCGCGGCGGTTCGCGCCGCGGGGGAACCCATCGGCGCGTGTCCGGTTGGCAGGGGCACGAAGGGGCGCATGCCCCTGAGGGCGCGCGTCCAGGGCGCGCGTCCTTCGATGGCGCGCCCCGGCAGTGGCCCGCCCCGGCGATGGCCCGCCTGCATCCGGGCCCGCCCCCGGCCCGGACCGACGATCTTTCGCAGCAGAGCAGGAAGGTGGCGAATGCTGGGATTCTGGATTCCTTTTCTACTCCTTCTCGTCGTGATCGCCACGATGCCGTGGTGGCCCTACAGCGGCAGGTGGGGATACGGGCCCGGGGGCCTCGTGATCGCCCTGCTGGTGGTCTGGCTCCTGATGATCTGGCTGGGCTGGGTCGCCTGGGCGTGGCCCTGGGCCGCCGTCTAGTCCGATGGCGGACGTGATCCTCGACACCAACGTCTTCGTGGCGGCCGGCTTCCGGCCGCGGAGTGCCGCGGCCCTCCTGGTCCGCGCGATCCGCGAAGGCCGGCACCGGCTGGTCTGGAGCGAGCCGACCCGGCGCGAGACCGAGGCGGTCCTGCGCCGGATCCCGAGGCTGCGCTGGACCGGGGTCGAGGACCTGTTCCGGGCCGGGCGGAAATACGAGGGCGCCCTCGATCCGCAAGCGTTCTCTTTCGTCCCCGATCCGGACGACCGGAAGTTCGCCGCGCTCGGCGCGGCGACGGGCTGCCCCGTGATCAGCGGGGACGCGCATCTCCTTGCGCATACGCACGCGATCGGCGCGGGCGTGATGACGCCCCGGGCCTTTCTCGAGCAGGAACCGTGGACGGACGCCGCCGAAGCGTCTCGGCGGTCGGCCGACGAAAGGAGGCCTTCATGAGCCAGAACCGACCCGAAGTGCTCAGCCGCAGCGTCCAGGAGACCGACACGTGGCTGAAGGAGCTCGCCGACGAGCTCCGCGTCGAGAACGCCAACCAGGCCTACGGCGCCCTGCGCGCCGTGCTGCACGCCGTGCGCGACCGGCTGCCGGTCGACATGAGCGCCCATCTCGCGGCCCAGTTCCCGGTGATGGTGGCCGGCATCTACTACGACGGCTGGAAGCCGGCGGCGGTGCCGAACGGTATCCGGAGCAGCGGCGAGTTCATCGAGAACGTGCGCGACCGCAGCCGCGGCCACGAGGAGCTCGACCCCGCCTTCTCGATCCAGTGCGTGTTCCGGCTGATCGAGCGCAAGGTCGAGCCCGGCCAGATCCGCAAGCTCGTGGACCAGCTTCCCGAGGACCTGCGCGAGCTCTGGCCCGGGAACCCGCGCCGCTGACGCGGGCCGCCTTTCCACGAAAGCCGCCTTTCCACGAAAGCCGCCCTTCCACGAAAGGAGGACGACATGATCCGAAGCCTCGACGTCCTGCGAAGCTACACGATCCGCGCGACCGACGACGTCCTCGGCGGAGTCCGGGACCTGTATTTCGACGACACCTCCTGGACGGTCCGCTACCTGGTCGTCGACACGGGCACCTGGCTGCCCGGGCGCTCGGTGCTGATCCCGACCTCCGCTCTCGGCAAGCCGGATGCGGCGCGCCAGCATTTCCCCGTCGACCTGACCCGCCGACAGGTCAAGGACAGCCCCGACGTCGACGTGGACCGGCCGGTCAGCCGCCAGGTCGAGGCCGACGTCTACGGCTATTACGGCTGGGCGCCCTACTGGGGCGCCGGTGCCGGCGTGGCGCCCGGCATGCCGGGCTACATGGCGGTGCCGCCGCCGCAGACCGCACCGCCCGTGCGGCACCGCGAGGAGGGCGACCCGCATCTGCGCAGCGGGCGCGAGGTCACCGGCTACTACATCGGTGCTTCCGACGGCGACGTCGGCCATGTCGACGACCTGCTCGTCGAGGACGACGGGTGGCGGCTGCGCTACCTCCTGGTCGACACCGTGAACTGGCTGCCCGGCCGCAAGGTGCTGGTCGCCTCGGACTGGATCCGCTCCGTCAGCTGGTCCGAGCAGAAGATCCATGTCGGCCTGACCAGGGAGCAGGTGAAGAACAGCCCGGAATACGACGAGGTCGCGGGCGTGAACCGGGCCTACGAGGAGCAGCTCTACGCCCATTACGGCGAGAGGCCCTACTGGGGCGTTTGAGCGGCCGCATCCCGGAACCCGCCGACCGAAGCCACTCAAGGAGGACTGACATGCGTACGAAATGGACGCTGATGGGTACCGCAGCCATGGTGCTCGGTCTTGCCGCGCCGGCGGCGGCGCAGGAGACCGAACCGGCCGCCACCGTTGCTCCGCTCCAGGACGCCGAGATCGTCTCGCTGCCGGCCTGGCAGGCCGATGCCGCCTATTATCGGGGCTGGAGCGCCGAGGAGTTCATCGACGACGTGGAGGTCTACGGCCCGACCGGCGAGAACATCGGCGAGGTCGAGAACATTGTCGTCGGGCCTGACGGCCGCATCCTCAGCATCGTGGCCGAGGTCGGCGGGCTATGGGACATCGGCGACACCCATGTCAACGTGCCCTGGAGCGAGGTCGAGATCGGGCCCGGCATGGAGCGCGTGACGATCCCGGTCACGCAGGAGACCGTCGAGCGGTATGCGGAGCGGACCGAGCTCGCCTATCTGCCGGGCGAGGTCGCGGAGGACCGCGTCGTGCCGGTCGAGGAGGACGACCTCGCCGACGATCTCGTCACCGGTCCGCGCGCGTGGCGCGTCGACCAGCTGATCAACGACTACGTCCGGCTGGCCGACGGCGTGCCCTACGGCTGGGTCGGCGACGTGATCTTCGACGCCGAGGGGCAGGTCCAGGCCGTGATCGTGTCGCAGCGCGGCGGCTACGGCGCCGGGGCCTACCCCTATCCGTGGTTCGGCTACCGTTACGCCTGGACGCCGACCACGCCCTACTACTCGCTGCCCTACGCCGAGCCGGACATCGCGGAGCTGGAGCCTTTCGACTATGAGCGGCTCGAGGTGGAGACGGTGGGCGACATCGAATGAGGCGGCGGCCGGCGGCCCGGCCCCTGGACGAGGGAGCGATCGGCAATGAACGACTTTTCCCAGGCCCGCGAACGGATGGTCGATGTCCAGATCGCCCGCCGCGGCGTGCGCGACCCCGGGGTGCTCGCCGCGATGCGGCAGGTGCCGCGCGAGGCGTTCGTCGATCCCGGCTTCGAGGAGTTCGCGTACGAGGACACTCCGCTGCCGATCGGCGAGGAGCAGACCATCTCCCAGCCCTACATCGTCGCCGTGATGATCGAGGCGGCGGAGGTGAAGCCCGGCGACCGCGTGCTGGAGGTCGGCGCCGGCTCGGGCTACGCCGCGGCGGTGCTGGGGCGCATCGCCGGCCGGGTCCACGCGATCGAGCGCCACCCCTCGCTCGGCGAGGCCGCGCGCTGCCGTCTGGCCGGGCTCGGCTACGCCAATGTCGAGCTGCGCGTCGGCGACGGCTCCAAGGGCTGGCCGGAGGCGGCGCCGTTCGACGCGATCCTGGTCGCGGCGGGCGGGCCGCAGGTGCCCGCGGCACTGAAGGAGCAGCTCGCCGTCGGCGGCCGGCTCGTGATCCCGGTCGGCGGCGGGGAGCGGCGCCAGACCCTGCTCAAGATCACCCGCCGGACCGGGACCGACTACGAGGAGGAGGATCTCGGCGCCGTCGCCTTCGTGCCCCTGGTCGGCGAGCAGGGCTGGGCGGAGGACGGCACCCGCTCGGCCGGCAACCACGTCCCCGGCCATTCGCGGGGCCGGAGCCTGCCGGAGATGATCGCCGAGGCGGCCGAGCCGCTGCCCGACCTCGACGATCCCGCCTTCGGCGCCCTGTTCGACCGCTTCGCCGACGCACGCGTCGTGCTGCTGGGCGAGGCCAGCCACGGCACCTCGGAATTCTACCGCGCCCGCGCCGCGATCACCCGCCGCCTGATCGAGCGGCACGGCTTCACCGTCGTCGCGGTCGAGGCCGACTGGCCCGACGCGGCCGCCGTGGACCGCTACGTGCGCCACCGGTCCGCACCCCGCGCCGAGGCCAGGCCGCCGTTCCGGCGCTTCCCGACCTGGATGTGGCGCAACACCGAGGTCGCCGCCCTGATCGACTGGCTGCGCGCGCATAACGAGGGCGTGCCGGACATGCAGGGCCGGGCCGGCTTCTACGGCCTCGACATCTACAGCATGCGCGATTCGATCGCCGCCGTGCTCGACTACCTCGACGAGGTCGACCCCGGGGCGGCGGCGGTCGCGCGCGAGCGCTACGGCTGCCTGACGCCCTGGCAGCGCGACCCCGCGACCTACGGCCGGGCCGTGCTGACCGCCGGCTACGGCGAATGCGCGGAGGCGGTGATCCGCCAGTGCCGGGATCTCCTGGACAGGCGGCTGGACTATGCGGCGAAGGACGGCGAGGGCTTCCTGGACGCGGCGCAGAACGCCCGCCTCGTCGCCTCGGCCGAGCACTACTACCGGATCATGTATCACGGCGGCCCGGAATCCTGGAACCTGCGCGACACCCACATGGCCGAGACGCTCGGCCACGTGCTCGACGCGCGCGGGCCGGACGCGAAGGCGGTGGTGTGGGCGCACAACTCGCATATCGGCGATGCCCGCTACACGGAGATGGGCAATGTCCGCGGCGAGCTGAACATCGGCCAGCTCGTCCGCGAGCGCTACGGCGACCGGGCGGTGCTGGTCGGTTTCGGCACCCATGCCGGCACCGTCGCCGCGGCGACGGACTGGGACGGCGACATGGAGGTGAAGCGTGTCCGCCCGTCGCACCGCGACAGCTACGAGCGGCTGTGCCACGACGCCGGGGTGCGGAACTTCCTGCTCGACCTGCGCGCCGGCCGCAACGACGCCGTCCGCCGGCGCCTGCTCGAGCCGCGGCTGGAGCGTTTCATCGGCGTCATCTACCGGCCGGAGACCGAGCTGGCGAGCCATTACGCCGACGCCTCGCTGCCGCAGCAGTTCGATGCCTTCGTCTGGTTCGACGAGACCGGCGCCGTCACCCCGCTCGGCCCGGAGCACGCCCGGGCCGGCGTGCCGGACACCTATCCGTTCGGCCTGTAACGCAAGGTCACAGCACCGCGGCGCCCTCGATCAGCCGTTCGGCGTCGCGCAGATGCGCGACGCATTCCTGCGCCCGGCCCTGTTCCATCGCGGCGCGGCCCTCCGCCAGGACCGCCGCGATGCGCCGGCGCAGGTCCGCACGCTCGACCTGCTCCGCATCGTTCTCCAGCGCGATGAAGGTGGCGCTGTCGCAGACCTCCGTGCCGCCCAGCACGGTCGGGACGGAGGTGGCCTCCCGGGGCGTGAACTCCTCCAGCGCGCAGCCGGGGACGAGGATCGCGGCGAGAACGGCGAAGCAGTGCCTTGACGTCATGATTGGCCTCCCTTGCGTGCATCCCTCGGGGCATCGATGCCGTCTCCACCGACGGCGGCGGCCGTGCCGGCATCCGTCGGGGGAAAGCGGGGCGGGGCGCCGCCCGCGCTCCGGTCCTCGCGGTCCGCGCCGGCGGACGGAGCGACGTCGCGGATGATGAAGCCGCTTGCCGGGGCCGCGGGCATGCGGGAGAGGTCGATGCGAAGGTCCTGCTCCGGCACCGTGTAGCGCATCGCCCCGGTCAGCAGCCGCAGGGCCGTCTTCATCACGGCGATCGTGATCCATTCGCCGGCGCAGCGGTGGCCGGCATGGTGCTCTCCCGCCCCCTGGGGGACGAGGTCGAAGGCGGTCGGCTTGCGGCCGCGGAACCGCTCCGGCCGGAACGAGCCCGCATCCCTCCAGAGCCGCTCGTCATGGAGCGTTCCATAGAGGTCCAGCAGGACCCAGGCGTCCCTTTCGAAGCGGTGGCCCCGCCATTCGAACGGCGTCAGCACCCGTCCGCCCACCAGGGGAAAGAACGGATAGAAGCGGCGGACTTCCTGCACGAAGGCTTCCAGCGCCTCGTCGTCCACCCGGTCCGGTGCCCCCTCCAGCGCGCGCCGGTCTTCCGGATGCTCGTGCAGGGCAAGGGCCGCGAAGGTCACGTAGCGCGCCACCGCCACCGTAGGCCGCAGCACGTTGAGGAGTTCGACGGCTGCCGCGTCGGTGTCGAGCGGCCGGCCGTTCTGGTCGCGGTACCAAGCGATCAGATGGGTGGCGCTGCCTTCCGGAACGACGAGGTCGCGGGCCCGCACGGCGTCGACGATCCCGCGCGCCCACCGTTCCGTCCGCGTGCGCAGCAGCATGCCCTTCCAGTTCCGCGGCCCGACGGAACCGGCGCCCTCGACCATGGCCGCCAGCTCGCGCGTGCGCGCGGCCTCGTCGCTCGGGGAGAGGTCCAGGCCGGCCCACCGGCAGACGGCGCGGCACAGGATCGCCTGGACCTCGGCGCCCAGGACGATCGCCTCCATGCCCTGCCACCGGGGGATCTGGTTCCGCCAGTCGGTTTCCACCAGCCGCATCAGCCGCCCGACGGCTTCGGGCGACATCAGGGACATGAACATCGCCTTGCGCCGGCGATGGGCCTCGCCGTCCAGGGTCTGCACGCTGCCCCGGTCCTGAAGCAGCTTCAGTGCCGTCACCGGGATCGCGCCCCGGCGCGTGAAGCGGTCCGGCTCGTAGAAGACGCGGACCGCTTCCTCGCCGGTGATGCAGACGGCCGGACGGAGCATCAGCCGGGTCTCGAAGATGTCGGAGCCCAGCCGCCGGGCGCGGCTCGGGATGAACTCGTAGCCCTCCGAAAGCAGCGAGAGCGTGCTGTCGAAGGCGCGGTCGCGGGGGATCGGAGAAGACCGGGTCATGCCTGGACCAACACCCCGCGCGCCCGCCGGTTTCGGGCGAAAGGCGGATGTCGGCCGCCCCGGCTCAGGCCGGGAACAGGTTCTGCGCCAGGAAATCGACGAAGACCCGCAGCTTCGGCGACAGATGGCGGCTCGACGGCCACAGCATCCGGAACGTGCCCTCGTGGTCGACATGGTCGTCGAGCACGGTCGCGAGCGTGCCCTCCGCGAGCTGGCGGCGGATCGCGAAGTCCGGCAGGCAGGCGATGCCGAGCCCCTGTTCGGCCATGTAGATCAGGGGCTCGATCGTGTTGGCGACCGCGCCCGTCGGCAGGTCGACGTCCTTGCGCCCGCGGCGCAGCGGCCAGCGCTCCAGCTTGCCGTTGGTCGCGTAGCGGTGGTGCAGGCAGGCGTGGGCCTTCAGGTCGTCCGGCCTGCGCGGAACGCCCCGGCGCGCGAGATAGTCGGGCGACCCGACGAGGAGGAGCCGGAACGTGCCCAGTACGCGGCTCATCAGCCGCGAATCGCTGACCTCGCCCGCGCGCACCACGCCGTCGAAGCCCTCGTCGATCACGTCGACCAGCCGGTCCGTGAAGTCGAGGTCGAGCTCGACCTCGGGATATGCCCGCATGAACGCGCTCAAGGTCGGCATCATCAGCATGCCGGCGAGCGGCAGGCTGACGCGCAGCCTGCCGCGCGGCGCGCCCTGCGACTGCGCGAGTTCCAGTTCCGCCGCCTCGATCTCGCAGAAGATGCGTCGGCAGCGCTCGAGGAAGAGCGCGCCCTCCGACGTCAGGGTGATCGTGCGCGTCGAGCGGTGGAAGAGCCGCACGCCGAGGCGTTCCTCCAGCCGCGCGACCGCCTTGCCGATCGCCGACGACGATACCCCGAGCTGCCGCCCCGCGACCGTGAAGCTGCGGGCCTCCGCGGCCTGGACGAAGGCGTTGAGCGAGCCGAGACTGTCCATGCCCTGCACCTCGATTTCGGACCTGCAAGTCCGATGTGTTCCGAACTGTAGCGCAATTCTCCGCATCGCAGAATGATTTTACTTTGTCCGCCAATGCGGTAGCCGAGCCCGCTCCGGCGGGACGGGTCCGGTTGCCGGCACCGTCCCGAACCCTTTCCATAGGCGGCTTCATGACATCGACGACCACGCCCCGCGACGGCGCCGCGGACGCGGCCCGGGCCCCGGGTGCCCATGCGGCACCGGACCGTCTCCCCCTGGCCGGGCTGCTCGCCCTGGCGATGGCCTGCTTCATCACCGTGCTGACCGAGGCGCTGCCGGCGGGGCTGCTGCCGCAGATGAGCGGCGATCTCGGCGTCTCGGAACCGCTGGTCGGCCAGCTCGTCACCCTCTACGCCGTCGGCACGCTGGTCACGGCGATCCCGCTGACGGCGGCGACGCAGGGCTGGCGGCGCCGGCCGCTGCTGCTCGTCGCGATCGGCGGCTTCGCCGTCGTCAACACCGTCACGGCGGTATCGACGGACTACGCGCTGACGCTCGGCGCGCGGTTCTTCGCCGGCGTGTTCGCCGGGCTCCTGTGGGCGCTCGTCGCCGGCTATGCCGCGCGCATGGTGCCGGAGCACCTGAAGGGCCGCGCGATGGCGGTCGCCATGGTCGGCATCCCGCTGGCGCTGTCCCTCGGCATTCCGGCCGGGACCTTCCTCGGTGCTGCCACCGGCTGGCGTGTCGCCTTCGGCATCATGAGCGCGCTCACCCTCGTCCTGATCGGCTGGGTCCTCGCCACGATCCCGGACTTTCCCGGCCAGGCGGCGGGCAGGCGGCTGTCGATCGCGAAGGTCTTCATGCTGCCCGGCATCCGGCCGGTGCTGTTCGTCACGCTCGCCTTCGTGCTCGCGCACAACGTCCTCTACACCTACGTGGCTCCCTTCGTCGTCTCGGCCGGCCTGGCGGAGGACGTGGACGTCGTCCTGCTCGTCTTCGGCCTGTCCGCGCTCGCCGGCATCTGGATCACCGGCGTCCTGATCGACCGCTGGCTGCGCGAGCTGGTGCTCGCCAGCACTGTCCTCTTCGCGCTGGTGTCGGTCGCCCTCGGCCTGTGGGGCGGCGCTCCCGCCGTGATCTATGCCGGGGTCGGCCTGTGGGGCCTGGCCTATGGCGGCTCGGCGACGCTGTTCCAGACCGCGTCGGCCAAGACCGCGGGCGAGGCGGCCGACGTCGCCCAGTCGATGATCGTCACGGTCTGGAACGTCGCGATCGCCGGCGGCGGGTTCTTCGGCGGCATCCTCCTGGAGACGCTCGGCGCCGGCGTCTTCCCGTGGACCGTCCTTCTCGTCCTGGTCCCGACCCTGCTCGTCGCGTGGCGGGCGAAGGCCCATGGCTTTCCGCCGGCCGGGCCCCGCGATCCGGGGCTTTGAGCCGCAGGGCCGGATGCGCTAGGTTCGGCCACGCCTCCCCCTGGACCGAGACATGATGAGCGATCCCGGACTGCCCTCCACCGACCTGATCGGCCATGTCGCGGGCTTCCTGACGACCATCGCCTTCCTGCCTCAGGCGGTGAAGACGTGGCGCACGCGTTCCGCCCGCGACATCTCGCTCGCGATGTTCTTGTGCCTGTGCGCGGGCATCGTCCTGTGGCTGGTCTACGGGATCATGCTCGGCGCCTGGCCCGTCATCGTCGCCAACGCCGTCACCCTCGCCATCGCCTCGGTCATCCTCGTCTTCAAGCTGCGCTACGGATGACGCCGGCGCCTGCCGTGCCGGCCTAGATCCGCGCGTCCGCCTTGCCCGCGCCGTGGCGTGTCCAGAAGCGCTCCTCCGGCCAGCGGCGCTCCGAACGGTAGGCGGCCAGCCGCCGGGCCAGGTAGGTCCGGCGGATGCGGTCGAGCTGCGCGCGGTAGGCGTCCCGGTCCGGCGCAGCACCCTCCAGGGCCGCCCGCACCAGCTCCGCGGCCTTCATGCCGCCGTGCAGGGCCGACAGGATGCCCTGCGCCGAAACGGGGTCGAAGGACTGGGCGGCGTCGCCGCAGGCGACCCAGCCGTCCCCCAGGACCTCGTTCAGGCGGGCGCCGCAAGCCTCCGTCGCCCCCAGCGGCCGGTCGAAGCGCGTGCCGCCCATCAGGGCGAAGACGTGCCTGCTCTGCGCGAGCGCCTGTTCCCAGGCCTCATGGTCGCGGACCAGCGGCACGGCGTCGCGCGGATCGGTGTGGAAGCCGGCGACGGCATCGCCGGACGGCAGGCGCGCCGCGTACCACCACCCCCTCGGCACCGCCTCGATCAGGGTGCGGTTGGCCCGGAACGCGGGCGACGCCTTGCCCAGGGCGTAGACCGCGACCAGGCGCGCGTCCCGGTGCCGGACGGCGCCCAGCTTCCTCGCCACGGCGGCCCGCCGGCCCGTCGCGTCCACCAGCCAGCGGGCGCGGACGGTGCCGCCGTCGTCGAACCCGATCCGCCATTCGCGGCCCTCGCGGGCCAGCTCGACCAGATGCGCGGTCCGCAGGCCGGCCCCGGCGGCCGCCGCGGCCGACCTCAGCTCCGCATCGAAGCGGCGGCGGTCCAGGCGCCATCCCGGCCCGTCCGGGTCGCGCAGGAAGTCGGTCGCGACCGGCGCGTCGGCACCCCAGGCCGACAGGTTGCCGCCGATCGGCGCGTGCCCGCCGTCGCCCGGCGGGACCGGCAGGCCGAGTGCCCGCAGCAGGCGCGCCGCCGCGCCCGGCAGCGCCTCCCCGACCTTGTGCGCGTCCGGATCGATCCGGTCCGCCAGCAGGACCCGGTGCCCGGCGCGGGCGAGCTGGTGGGAGGCGACCGCGCCGGCCGGGCCGCCTCCGCAGACGACGACGTCCCACACTGGCCGTCGCCCCTCAGTCGGGGCGGCGGACGCGGACCCGGCGCCACGCCTGCAGCTGCTCCTCGTTCTCCCAGCCGGCCTGCTGCACGCGGGTCCGCGCGGGCGCCGGCGCCGCGGCGAGCCTGGCCGCCTTGGACGCCAGCGCCTTCACCCGCGTCGCCGCCAGGGTCTCGACATAGATCACCTCCGGGAAATCCGGGTCGTCCTTGAAGCCGGGCCTCGGCTCCACGATCCCCATCTCGGCGAAATGGGCCACCATGTCCATCATGGCGTCGACGGGGTCGGCGGGGAGCGCGCGCGTCCAGTTGGCCCGGGTGTTGTAGGCGGCGAGGCGCTCCTCGCGCGGCAGCTCGGTGTTCATCACCACCGCGTAGGCGTCCTCCGTCAGCACCTGGTCCGGCACCCGGGCCGGCCAGAAGGCCGGCAGGTACGGATCGTAGGCGGGGTCGTAGCCCGACCGGCAGAACGCCGTGTCGCCCTGCCAGGGCAGGGCCATCCAGCGGCTGAGGTAGCCCGGCCCCTGGGCGTAGAGCGGCCCGCCCGCCTGAAGCGCGATCTGCTGGGTCAGCTTCGGTCCATAGTCCGGCTCGGGCGCGCCGGCCGGGCGGTGGCGGATGCGGAACGGCTTCTCGTACAGGCTGGCGTGGCGCATCGGCCAGGTCATCTCGCAGCCGGGATGGAAGGCGTCCGCGAGGCAGAAATGGAGCGCGGCCTTGTCGAGCATGGCCGGCTGCCCGGCCAGCGGCACCTCGCTCAGCGAGCGTTCCGGCTCGGCGGACGGGTCCCAGTCGTTCACGAAGTCGCCCGCGGCCCAGCGCGCCAGCAGCGCCTGCTGGACAGAGGGAAGGGCGAGGTTGTTCCGAGGCGATGCCGTCGAGAAGGAGCCGTAGGCGTCGCCGTAGAGCCACGGCCAGAGGCGCGGCTCGTTCACCGCCGTGTCGTGCGGCCGGAAGCTGTTCACGAGGATGTGGCGCAGTTCCCGGTAAGGGTCGGCGCCGGTGACGGGGTCGGGCGCCCGGGCCAGCTTGGCCAGGAGCGCCGGGTCCTCGAAGTCCATCGGGCAGCCCTTGCCGAACAGGCTGGCGAAGCCCTGGTTGACCCATTGCAGGTTGCTCAGCCGCTCGAACAGCGGGAGGATGTCCTTGGCGAAGGACACCGTCTCCGGCATGGGCAGCCAGCCGCACTGCGTGTAGACGTCGACCAGCATCTCGTACATCGTGCGCCAGCCGACCGCGTCCGGCGCGTAGTTCGGCGGCGCCACCACGACCCACCCCGCCTCGACCGGGATCGGCTTCCCGTCGATGGAGACGCTGGCCGTCACCGGCCCGTCGGAGATGTCGTCGTACCAGTCGTTGGCGTTGTTGAAGCTGTCGCCGTCGGAGGGGATGTAGACCGGCGCGTCCGAGGGCGAGGCCGAGCGCCCGTGCCCGCCCAGCACGAGCAGGTTGCCCTGCTCGTCGGTCCGGACCTCGCCCAGCGGCACGGCGACCCCCTTGAAGGTGCCGGTGTCGAACCGGTGCTCGGCGCCGCCCGAGACGGAGCGCCCGGAGATGCTGCGCGGCCCCGGGTCGATCGCGAGCGGCTTGCGGTCCTTCACGTCCTTGTTCCGGCGCGGCACCGACATCGTCGCCGCCTCCGGGATGTCGAGCGCCGCCTGGAACTGGTACCACTGCGCCTTGCGGTTCGCGAGATGGACGGTCCAGCTCATGTCGGCGTCGTCCGGCGTCAGCTCGCGGACCACCTCGCCCGCGGCGTTGTACCCGTAGAGCCGGAAGCGCGCCGCCTGCCGTTTCAGCGCGCCGGTGCCGTCGCGGTAGCCGCCCTCGGGCGCCTGCGGCTTCAGCACCTCCGGGCCGACATAGTATTCCTCCGCGCTGTCGCCGATGCGCGCGACGCCGATCGCGGGATGGATGGCGGCGCGCACGATCACCGAATCGATGCCGGGCGCCGGCTGGATCGCGGGCTTGGGATGTACCGGCTCGCCGGTCGGCACGCCGTTGACGTCGCGCCGCTGCCGCGCGGAGGCGGAGTAGACCTCGCGCCGCGCGTCGGCGATCGAGCCCTGCGGCCGGTGCGTCTCGGTCACGCGCCAGATGTTCCAGGACAGGTTCTCGCCGTAGGCGGCCTGTCCGCGCGCGGTGACGTCCTGCTGCGGCAGGATCAGCTCGGCGACGACCTGCGGCGGGCTCTCCGCCTCGCTCCAGCGTACCGTCGCCTCGTTCAGCGGCATCGTTTCCGGATTGGTGCGGAACTGGACCGCGAAGCGGAACCGCACCTCGCCCTGCTTCAGCCGCGTCTCGAGATCGGCGGCGAGGTAGGTCGGATCGACCGGCGCCGTCGCGGGCGGCTCGACCCGGATCGTCGGCTCCAGCTTGTACTTCACGAACCGGTCCGGGCCGAAGGAGAAGGGCACGCCGCTCCAGTAGTCGGTGGCGAGCACGCTGCCGACCGGCTTCGCCATCTCGTCCAGCAGCTTGGACGTCCGCGGGTGCGCCTTCAGGTACGGCCCGTAGTCCCCGTTCACGACGCCCGCCTGGGTGAAGGCGCACATGTCGGCGGCCGTATCGACGAAGAAGACGTCGAAGTTCTGCAGGATGAAGTCGAAGGTCACGTCCTCGGGCGCGCCGAAGATCTTCTCGCCGGGCACGCCGAACAGCTTGATGCCGATGCCGCAGGTCGTCTTGTAGTCCCCGCGCGTGGGCAGCGTGTCGGAGGAGAAGCGCACCCAGCACGGGTATTCGGTGCCGGCGAACACGCCGACCTTCAGCGCGTCGGGCAGGCCGGGAAGGATGCGGAACGTGCCCTGGACGACGCCGTGGGGCTTCAGGAACACCGGACGCAGCGCCGGGCACTGCCCCTTGGCGATGCGCCCCGCCTGGACCATGCCGACGAACATCTCGACCAGCGACGCGATCGGGTCGGCCGCGCAATCGATGCGGGCGCCGCTCTTTTCGTCCGTTTCGGACACCATGTGGCTGCTCATGCGCTTTCGCTCCCTGCGGGCCGGCTTCGTGACACTTCTTCGCGCAAGATAATGTCCCAGTGTTTATCTAGTATTAATGGCATATGCATTCCGGATGAAATTCCGGCCCGGCCGGGGCTATCGCCCCGTGGGTTCCATCCGCCACGCCCCAAGGTCATCCGCGGGAACGAAGCGCATCGGCACGCCGTTGGGGACGCTCGGCCCGGCCGGAACGCCGAGGAGCGTCTCGTGCAGGACGCGGTACACGCCGGAATGGGCGACGATCAGGGCCGGCCACGGCCCGGCGGTCTCGGCCAGCGCCGCCAGAACGCGCCCGCGGAACGCGTCCGGGCCTTCTCCGCCCTCGGGCGTGGCCGAGCGCACCAGGACCGCACGCGGCTGGCCCTCCCAGGCGCCCCAGGCGCGTTCGCGCAGCCCCGCCAGCACCGTCACCTCCACGCCCAGCGGTTCCGCCACGATGGCGGCCGTCTCGTGCGCCCGCGACAGGGAGCTGGTCCAGATCCTGCGGATGCCGGCCCCGGCCAGGGCGGAACCGGCGTCCCGCGCCTGGCGCCGGCCCAACTCCGTCAGCGGGGAATCGAGATGGCCGGCGATCGTGCCGGCCCGGTTCGCCACCGTCTCGCCGTGGCGCAGGAAATGGAAGGGACCGCCGAAGAGCGGGATGTCGGGCCTCGCGGCGGATGTCACAGCGCCACCACCCGGTCCAGCAGGACGGCGGCGGGCGCGAAGCTGCGGCGCCAGGCCTCCAGGTGCCGCGCGTCGCCGAAGGCCGGGACGACCCGGCGCGCGCCGGTCGCCCGCACGAGGGCGGCGTTGTCCGACAGCCGGGGATGGACGTTCCAGCGGCAGAAGACGGCGCGGCTCTCGCTCACCAGCCGCTCGGCCGGCGTGCCGCGCCCGACATGCCCCGTGAAGACGATCGCCGGCCCGCTTGCGCCGCGCGCGCGTTCGGCCAGGACGGCCGCAAGGCCGGCGGTGGCGTTCGGCTTGGCTGCCAGGATCACCCCCGCGGGCGGTCCGGCCGCTTCGGCGACCCGGGCCTCGGCGCGCAGCCGCTCCAGCCCGGCCACGGCCTCGTCGCGGACATGGGGACGGTCGGGGCCGAGCAGGCGCTCCACCGCCTGCCGGTTGGCGGCATCGAGCGCCGGCGCGGCCAGGCCGGACGCGAGAAGGTGGAGCGCGATCTCCGGCCCCCGCCCGCCGGCCGGCACCGGCAGCAGGACGGCGGGGGCGCGCAGCCACGGCGCCAGTGCCGCCATGCAGTCCAACAGCGGCGCGTCGTAGGCGCCGTAGGAGGCGTCCAGCACCACGGTCGCGGCCGGGGGCGGCGGGTCGAAGGCGTAGAGCATCGACTCCACGCACGCGTCGCCGAGATAGAGGAAGCCGTCCCCGACGTCGAGGTGCAGCCAGACGCCGCCCGGCGCATGGCCGGACCTGCCGGTCCTCAGCCTCAGGCCGAGCAGGTCCACCTCGCCCCGGGAGGGCAGGGGACGCCCGTCGACGGCGTGCTCCAGGCGTTCCAGGACGCCGGGCGTGGCATGCACGGGCGGGGCGCCCAGCAGGGAAAGCAGGTGCAGGCCGCCGACATGGTCGGGATGGCCGTGGCTCAGCACCACGGCATCGACCCGCCCGACCGCCCCGACATCCGGGAGGAGCCCGGCATCCGGCCCCTCGCCCAGGTCGAACAGGACCCGCCGGCCTTCGGCCTCGACCAGGAAGCAGGCCGGCCCCTTGCGGCCGACGCCGGAGATGGCGACGAGCCGGGCGGCACTCATGCCGGCAGCAGCCAGCCGTCCAGAACGCGCAGGCCGACCCGGCTGCCGGGCGGCGGCGGCTCGCCCCCGGTCTCGACGCGCAGCTCGCAGGTCTGCGGGCCCGCCTCGGGCACCACCGTCACCTGCGTCGTCGCTCCCTGGAACGCCGCCGCGACGACGCGTGCCGGCACCGACCCCGCGGCGGCGTCCTCGCACAGCGCGAGGTCGCCCGCGCGCAGGCACAGCTCGCGCGTCTCGCCCGGCCGTCCCGATCCCCGGACCGGCACCCCGAGCCCCCAGAGATCGACGATCGCGGCGTCGCCCCCGTTGGCCCGGACGGTGACCGGCACCAGCACGCCGCGCCCGACGAACCGGGCGACCATGGCGGTCGCGGGGGTGCGGAACAGGTGCCGCGGCGCTGCGACCTGCACGACCCGCCCGCCGTCCATGACCGCGATCCGGTCGGCGAGCGCCATCGCCTCGGTCTGGTCGTGGGTGACGTACACGAAGGTCGAGCCGATCTCCCGGTGGAAGCGCCGGAACTCCGCCAGCATGGTCTCGCGCAGATTGGCGTCCAGGTTCGCCAGCGGCTCGTCCAGGAGCACGACGCGCGGGCGCATGGCCAGGCAGCGCGCGAGCGCCACGCGCTGGCGCTGCCCGCCGGAGAGCTGCTGCGGCCGGCGGTCCGCCAGCCCCGACAGCCCGACCAGGTCGAGCGCGTCGCGCACCCGCCGCTCCCGCTCGGCGCGGGGCAGGCGCCGCACCTTCAGCGCGTAGCCGACATTGTCCGCCACGCTCATATGCGGCCACAGCGCATAGGACTGGAACACCATGCCGATGCCGCGCCGCTCCGGCGGCACGTGCCGGCCGCCCTCGGCGACGAGGTCGCCGCCGATGCGGATGCGGCCCTCGTCCGGCGCCTCGAAGCCGGCGACCAGGCGCAGCAGCGTCGTCTTTCCGCACCCCGACGGCCCGAGGAGCGCCAGGAACTCGCCGTCCTCCACGTCGAGCGTCACCGCGTCCACGGCCGGCACCGGGCCGAAGCGGCGGGTGACGCCGTCCAGGGTCAGGCCCGCCATGGCACCACCCCCTCCGGCAGCCGCCGTCCCAGCGCTCCGGCGGCGAGCGCCAGCGCCAGGGTCACGGCGATGCTGACCGTCGCGACCGCGGCGGCGGCCGGGGAATTCCCCTCGTAATGCAGTGCGAACACCATGACACCCAATGTCTCGTTGCCGGTCGACCACAGCAGGGCGGAGACCGTCAGCTCGTTGAACGCCGTCATGAAGACCAGGAGCGCCCCGGCCGCGGCCGAAGGGGCCGCAAGCGGCAGCACGATCGTGAACAGGCGCCGGAACAGCCCGGCGCCCGCCATGCGGGCGGCCTCCTCGACCCCGCGGTCGATCTGCTCCACCCCTGCGAGCGTGGGCCGCAGCGCGAGCGCCAGGAAGCGGGCGAGATAGGCCGCCAGGATGATCCAGGCCGTCCCGTACAGGCTGACCCCCAGCAGCGGCAGCGGGCGCAGGAAGACCAGGATCGCGGCGATCGACAGCACGATGCCGGGGATCGCATAGGGGCCGTCCGCCACCAGGTCGAGGATGCGGGCCACGCGGTTGCGGCGGAACACCGTCAGATAGGCCAGCGGCACGCTGACGGCGGCGCTCGCCGCGGCGGCCGTGGCGGCCAGCACGAAGCTGTTGGCGAAGGCGCGGCGCACGGCGTCCTGCTGGAACAGCGCGAAGCGGAAATTGTCGAGCGTCGCCGTGCCGGGCCCGATCGGCACGCCCAGCGCCGGCACCAGGGACGTCGCCAGCAGCGCCAGCAGCGGCAGCACCGAGACGGCCAGCAGCAGGGCCCACAGCGCCGCCTCCGCGGCCGGCCGCGCGCGGCCGAGGCGGAACGGCTCGACCGGGGCGCCGGTCCGCTCGCCCGTCGTCCGGCCGCGCGCGGCCGCGGCGGCCCGGGCGGCGAGGCCGATCGCGGCGAGCGCCGCCAGGATCAGGGCGAGGGCGGCGACCTCTCCCAGCACCGAGGGGCCGAAGCCGTTCAGGCGCTGGTAGATCAAGGTGGTCAGCACGGGATAGCGGCCGGGAATGCCGAGCAGCGCCGGCACGCCGAAATTGCCGATCGAGGAGACGAAGGCGAGGGCGGCGCCGGCGAGGATGGCGGGCCGCAGCAGCGGCACCAGCACCGTCGCCGTCACCCGCAGCGGCGACGCGCCGGCCAGCCGCGCCGCCTCCACCAGGTCGCGCGGCAGCGCGCGCAGCCCGGCGCGCACGGCCAGGAACACGATGGTCGCGTGCTCGACCCCCATGACCAGGATCACGCCGGACGCGGAATACAGCGGGTTGGCGGTGCCCGGTGGCGGCGCCAGGCCGAGCGGGCCGAGGATCGGGCTGCCCGGGCCCATCAGCTCGAGCCAGGCGAGCGCCGTGATCTGGGGCGGGATCAGCAGCGGAAGCAGCAGCAGGAAGACGATCGCCGGCTTGGCGCGGACGTCGGTGAGGCCGACCAGCAGCGCGGTCCCGGTGCCGATCGCGAGGGAGACGAGCGTGGCGCCCAGCCCCGCCTCGATCGTGTTGCGCAGGGCCCGCAAGGTCGCGCGGCCGCTCCACACCTCGGCGAGCAGGCTCGACGCGTCTCGTCCCTCGACCAGCAGGACCTCGGCGAACAGGCGCAGCATCGGCCACAGGGCGAGACCGCCCACATAGACCAGGAGGGCGGCGACGAGCAGCGTCTCCGCGTCCGCGAGGGCGCGGATGGGGCGCCCCCCGGCGGGGGCGCCCGTCCATGCGCCGTCAGCCGCCGAAAAGGTCGGCGAACTTGCGCTTGGTCTCATCGTCCTGCTTCAGCAGAAGCTGCGGGTCGGCTTCGATGAACTTCAGCGCGGACAGCGCCGGATACCCCTTGGGCGGAGCGACGTCCGGCGTCGCGGGGTAGTAGCCCTGCCGGACGGACTGGCTCTGCGCCGCCTCCGAGAGCTGCCAGTCCACGAACGCCTTGGCGGCCTCGGGGTTGGACGCGGTCTTCAGGATGCCGACGGGCTGGGTGATGATGGTGACGCCCTCCTCGGGCGCCACCCAATCCACCGGCGACCCCTTCTCCTTGGCGTTCAGCGCCATGTACTCGATGATGATGCCGTAGGCCTTCTCGCCCCGGGCCACCGCCTCGACGACGGAGCCGTTGCCCTTGCCGGCGACGGCACCGCCCTCGGCCAGCTTCTCGTAGTAGTCCCAGCCGAATTCCGGCTGCTGGACGACGGTCCCGACATGGATCGCCGCGGCCCCGGAATAGAGCGGGCTCGGCATGATCAGCGAGGAGGCCGCGTCCTCGGCGAGGAGGTCGTTCCACGACCGGGGCGGCTGCTGCACGAGGTTCGTGTTGTAGATGATCCCCGTGGTGATCAGCTTGGTGCCGAAGAAGGTGCGGTCCGGGTCGATCAGCGCCTCGGGCGTAGCACCCGCCGCCGCGTCCGCATAGGCCATCAGGCGGCCGTCGTCCTTTAGCTGCGTCATCGCGACCGCATCCGCGATCAGCAGGACGTCCGGCTTCGGGTCGCCGGCGGCGAATTCGGCCTGGAGCTTGTTCATCACCTCCGTGGTGCCGGAGCGGAACAGCTCCACCTCGACGTCGGGATGGGCCTCGTTGAACGCCGCGATCACCTCGGCCATCTGCTCGGTCGGCTGGGAGGTGTAGACGGTCAGCGTGCCCGAGGGCTGGGCATGGGCGGGGGCTCCCGAGGCGAGCGACAGGGCCACGGCACCAAGGGCGAGGGATCTGCGGAACCGCATCGTCTCGGTTCTCCATCTGCGTTGCTGGGCTGCGTTGCCGGACGGTCGTCCGGCGCCGGCGGCAGGCATCGTGCCGACCGGCGAACCGTTAGCAGAAGATTGTTACGGTTTCGGGATGCCGCAGACGGTCGTGTGGGCCCGCGGCCTTACGCGGCGGGGCGCCGCGTGGTCGCGAGCATGACGCCGAAGGCGATCATCGTGCCGCCGCTGACGCGGTTGAACCACGTGAAGGCCGTGCCGCGCAGGAGGGAGCGCAGCCGCGAGCCCGCCACCGAGTAGGCGGCGATCGCGACCACTTCCAGCAGCAGGAAGGCGGCGCCCAGGACGGCGAAGCTCGACGCGTAGGACGCGGGATCGACGAACTGCGGGAAGAAGGCCGTGAAGATCAGGATGGCCTTCGGGTTGCCCGCCGCGACCAGGAACTCCTCCCGCGCCATGCTCGCGACCGACCGCGGGGGATGCCCGTCGCCGTCCATCGGCACGACCGGCGCCTTCGAGCGGAACAGCTTCACCCCGATCCACACCAGATAGGCGGCGCCGGCCCATTTGACGGCCGTGAACACCGCCTCCGACGCCATCAGGATCGCGCCGAGCCCCAGGCCCGCGATCGCGATCATGATCGCGAAGGCCGCCAGCCGTCCCGAGGAGGCGAGGACGGCCGGCGCCACGCCGACCCGTGCGCCGTTGGTGAGCGACAGGAGGTTGTTGGGCCCGAACGCCATGTTGAGCGCGAAGCAGGCGGGCAGGAACAGCAGGATGGCGTGGAGCGACATTGGCGGGTCCGTCCGGTGTGGCGTCCCGCGAGGTTACCGCTGTTCGCGCGGCCATTCATTCCGATTCCGCTGCCAGGATCGAGCGCATGCCGCCCGCATCGATGCTATCGTGGGATGTGGTCCATGCGGCAGGAGGAGCGGGGGATGGACGGGACCGTGGTCGAACCGGTCGGCAGCCCGGCGGCGCCGGCGGGGCCGGCAGGGCCGGCGGCGAGTGGTGCGCTCGCACGCGCCGTGTGCGTCGCGGATCTGCGCCGCCTCGCCCGGCGGCGCCTGCCGCGGGCGGTGTTCGACTTCATCGACGGTGGTGCCGGCGACGAGCGGACGCTGCGGGCCAACGAGGAGGCCTTCGCCGACTGGCGTCTCCTTCCCCGCGTCGCGGTCGACGTCAGCCGCCGCACGGCCGGGACCGGCATCCTCGGCCATGCGTCGCGCCTGCCGCTCGTCCTCGCGCCGACGGGGCTCGCCGGGCTGTTCCATCCCGACGGGGAGGCCGCGGCGGCCCGGGCGGCGGCGGCGGCCGGCGTGCCGTTCTGCCTGTCGACCAACTCCGTCGCCTCGATCGAGGAGGTGGCCGCCGCCGCGGGCCGGACGGAACGATGGTTCCAGCTCTACTTCCTCAAGGACCGGGACTGGATGGCGTCGCTCGTGAACCGCGCGCGTGCGGCCGACTACCGCGTCCTGTGCGTCACCCTCGACCTTCCGATCACCGGCCGGCGCGAGCGCGACCAGCGCAACGGCTTCACGATGCCGCTGCGCCCGACCCCCCGGAACCTCCTGGACCTGGCGCTGAGGCCGCGATGGCTGCTCGGCGCGCTCCGCTCCCCGGTGCGGTTCGGGAACTTCGAGGGACTGGCGCCCTCCGGGATCACCAGCGTCGCCAGCCACGTCGCGACGCTGTTCGACCCATCGGCGACCTGGGACGACGTCGCCCGCCTGCGCGACGCCTGGCCGGGCCCGGTGGTGGTGAAGGGCATCCTCCATCCCGACGACGCGGTCCGGGCGGTGACGCTCGGCGCCGACGCGGTGATCGTCTCGAACCACGGCGGCCGGCAGCTCGACCAGGTCCCGGCCTCTCTCGAGGCCCTGCCGGCGGTCGTCGGCGCGCTCGCCGGCCGGGCCGAGGTGATCCTGGACGGCGGCGTGCGCCGGGGGACCGACGTCCTGACCGCACTGGCGCTCGGCGCCTCGGCCTGCATGATCGGTCGCGCCTTCCTGTGGGGCCTGTCGGCCGGTGGGCAGGCCGGGGTCGCGCGCACGCTGCGCATCCTCGCCGACGAGATCGACACCGCGATGGCGCTGCTCGGCGTCGACACGGTCGCCGCCCTCGGCCGCGATCATCTGCGCCCGGCCGGGCGCACCGGCTACGACGACAGC
>NZ_DASYHS010000194.1:0-24408 GCF_035998295.1 Arenibaculum sp.
ACGAGGAGTTCCACGCCGCCCTCGCCGCCCGCGGTGCCGAGATGGCACCGGGCCCGGCGCGCACCAGCATCATCGACACGCTCATCCACTACCAGGTGGTCGCCGACCGCTACCGCCAGATGGCCCGGGACGCCCGAGCCGCAAAGCTCCAATAGGAGGGCAAGTCATGGACGACCTCGCCAGCCGCCTGAAGGCGGCCCGCACCGCCGCCGGCCACAGCCAGAAGGAACTCGCGCGCCTCGCCAAGGTCGCGCAGGCCACCATCTCCGACATCGAGGGCGGCAAGATCACCTCGCCGCAGCTCGCCGTCCTGCAGAAGCTCGCCGACGCGCTCGGCACCACGATCGACGCCTTGACCGGCCTGGGCTCGATCGCCGTCGAGGTACTGGCCGCACCGCCGTCCGACGCGGACCCGGGCGTGAAGATGCTGGCCCTGTGCCAGATCCACCCGTCGCCGCTGAACCCGCGCAAGCACTTCGACGAGGACGGCATCAAGGAACTGGCGAACAGCATCTCGGCCCAAGGCCTGCTCCAGAACCTGGTGGTGCGCCGCCGAGCCGATAGCACGGTCACCGTCAGCCCGGCGTTCGGCGAAGACCGCGAGCTACCCGCCTTCGACATCGTCGCCGGCGAGCGGCGATGGCGCGCGCTACGCGCCTTGGCTGCGCAGGGGAAGTGGGATCCCGACGCGCTCCTCGTGCCCTGCCGCGTCCTCGACGTCGACGACGCCCAGCACTTGGCCCTGGCGTTGTTGGAGAACCTGCAGCGCAAGGACGTCAACGCCATGGAGGAGGCGGAGGCCTTCGCCCAGCTGCAGCAGATCGACCCCAAGCGCTGGTCGCCGAAGACCATCGCGGAACAGATCGGCTGCTCGGCCCGCCACGTCCAGCAGCGCCTTGCCCTGGTTGGCCGCCTGTCCGACGCGGCCCAGGATGCGCTGCGCGACGGCAAGATCACCTTCACCCAGGCGCGCGTGCTGACCATGGCGCCGGTCAATAAGCAGGCTGAACTCGTCAAGGACGCCGCCGAGGGCCGCTACCCGACGGCTGACAGCCTGCGCGCCTACATCCTGCTCAGCGCGGTACCGGTGTCGCGCGCAATCTTCCCGCTCGACAGCTACGCCGGCGAGATCATCGAGAACCCCGAGACGGGGACGAAGTACTTCGCGTCCAAGAACGCCTTCCTCGACGCCCAGAAAACGGCCGCCCAGGCGAAGGTGGATGTGCTCCGCCAAGAATGGAAATGGGCCCAGCTGGTGGAGTGGTTCAGCAGCTACGACTATGAGGATCAGCGCTCCACCGACCGCAGCGCCGCCGGCTGCGTCGTCGTCTTCGACCGCTGGGAAGGCAAGGTAAGGATCGAGGAGGGCGTCGTGCTGCGCGACCGCTCGGCCGAGCAGGCCCGCCGGGCCGAGGATGACGCCCAGCGCGAGGCCAAACAGAAGGCGCACGACGCCTTCAAGCTCCAACTCCTCCGCCACATGGGCGAGGAGCCCGCGACCATGATGCGCCTGGTCCTGCTCGACCGCATAACCGAGGGCATGGGCCGCGTCGTGTCTAGCGGTTACTACTCCGGCGGGCTGAACAAGGCATTCTTCAACGGCGGCCCCCTGGCGCCGCTGGCCGGCTTGGTCGCCCGGGCGCAGAGCGACGGTAGCCAGTACGTCAAGACCCGCGCCGACCTGCCGGCCGCCTGGGCCGCGCTCGAGCGCATCCCCGACGACACGATCGCGCTCGCCTTCGCCGCCTCCGTCGCCGCCAACCTCTCCCTCGCCTGGGGCGAGCTGCACCCCGCGATCCACACGCTGTCCAGGCGCTGGAAGGTCGCGATCCCCGAACACCTCCGGCCGGCGCAGGCGGACATCGAGGACGCCACGGCCGAGGCCGAGGCCGAGGCCGAGGCGAACGCCGTTCGCGACGCCGCCGGCCCGTCCGTGCCGCGGCCGGCTGCAGCGCCGCTCGTCGCGCCGAAGAGCTTCAAGTTGATGCGCTTCCTGATACTGCTACACGACCAGATCGAGATGGCGCTGTCCGACTTCCTCGACTTGGTCGACGCGAACGGTGGCGAGGAACACAAAGAGTGGCTGCTCGCCTCCGGCTATGTCGAGCGGACCCCGCCCGAAGACCCCGACGTTGACGAGGAAGGCATCGTCCTTACCGCGGCCGGCATGGCCTGGATTAAAGGCCGGTCTGGCCTCGCTCTCTCCAACCCGGCCCTGATGGCAGTAGCCGAACCGGCCGCACCGGTCGACGGTGCCGCCTGCACCATGATCGCGAGCCCCTGGGTCGATGTGCCTGCTGCGCTGATCGAGAAGCTGCAGGCCGCGCTGAGGCCGCGCCTCCTCGCCGGCGAGCTCCGGATCGAACTGCAGCTCGGCCTCGACGGTCTGCATCTCGGACGCGAGCAGCCGAACCAAGCGATGAATATCACCATTTCCCGTCACAACGGGGTCAGTAACGTGAGCAGCTGCATGTCCAAAACCTCGGTCGCGAAGTTCATCCGCGACTGGCTGGCCGCCAACCAGGCCAGCGCCGCCGGGGCCGCGGCGTGACGCCCCGCGGCGCAAGGACGCTCAGCGCCGCCCTGAACCTCTGCACGGACCTGGCGCGCGACGTCGCCGAGCTCAACGCGAACCTCAAGGCCAACCGGCCGGCGATCGACGAGCTCGGCGCCGAGCGGCCGGATCTCTGGGACAACCTCGCCCGGCACACCAAGGCCAAGCGCGCCGCGCTCGCCCAGGCCGGCAAACACTGAAAGGCAGACAGGATGGCAACCAACGACGTCGGCGGGATCGCGAGCGATCGCCTGCGCTCCTTCATCGAGCGCCTCGAGCGTCTCGAGGAGGAGAAGAAGGGGCTGCAGGACGACATCAAGGACGTGCTGGCCGAGGCCAAGGGGACCGGCTTCGACACGAAGATCATCCGCCAGATCCTGCGGCTACGCAAACAGGCCAAGGATGAGCGCCAGGAGATGGAGGAGCTGCTCGATCTATACAAGGCCGCGCTGGGGATGGAGTGAAGCTCATGGACCCAATACAGAAAAGCCAGCGAGCCAAGATGCAAGCGCTGGCCAAGGCCATCGACAAGGTCGTGAAACCCTATGGCTTCGCCCTGCTCGTCTTCCCCTTCGGCGCAGCCGACAGCGAGGGCGAGCACCGCATGAACTACATCAGCAACGCCCGACGCGAGGAGATGCTCGTTGCCATGAAGGAGTTCATCGCGGCGCACGAGGGGCGCACCCATGACGCTCCCGGGCGGCCGCAGTGATGCCAACCGCGATCTGCCCCGTGTGCCGGAACGGCACCCTCGAGCCCGGCCACTGCGCCCCGCCGGACTACCTGTCGGAGGACGAGCTCGACCGCTACGCGGAGGAGTGCGAGCACGCCCCGCCCGACTTCTTCGAGTGCGGCTACTGCAGCCACCGGGAGGACTACTGATGATCACCATCACCGCCGACAGCCACCCTGCCCTGCACTACACGCTGGCCACGATGCTCCGGAGCAACGGCGCCTGCTACGCCGGCGCTGTCCAGCCCGATGCGCTGACACCGCCGGCGCGCCTGGCGCACCTGGTCGGCCTGGCCGAAGCCGCCCTCGCGCAGCTGACGCCCGAGGAGCGCGACACCTTCGCTGACGGCGAAGAGACTGAGCTGCGCGCGCTGATCGGCGACGATCCTGGTCGACAGGCGGCCAGCGCCCTGGTCGAGCATCTCTTCGGCACCTGGAACGAGCAAACCGGAGTGTGGGGTGATATCGGCGCAGGCTGGGACATCTGATGGCACGAATGACCGACGAGCAGATAGCCGCTGCCAAGCGGGCAACCGAACGTGCTCGTGCCATCCTGAAGCCCGGCGATCGCATTCGAGCGACCCGCTGCGGCGGCATGGCGGCGAGCTATACCGTCGCCGGATGGGACGGCGATTGGATCGTCTCGAAGTCCGGTTTCGACGACATCCACGCTCACCACGTCATCAGGCTGAACGGCCAGCCCGTCAACTTCCGCGATCCCTCCGGTCGAGTTGACGTCGCCCCTCCGCCAGAGCACCGTAACCGATCCTTTGGGGAGGTGACCATGGACCACGAACCCACCATCCTTGAGCGCCTCGAAGCGGGACCCCCGTCGGACCCTCAGCAGGTTGCGCGCGACTACGAGGATGCCGCCGATCTCATCCGGCGGCTGCTCCGCGAGTACACCCAGCTCGGCAAGAACTTCGACCGGATGCGGCGAGGCCGGGCATGAAGATCAAGGTGCCGTACCTCGTCGCCCGACCAGGCGCCGCCGGCGCAACCCGCTATTTCTGGCAGCCGGCCTCTCGCCTGCGGGATCTCGGCTGGAAGACCGAGCGCCTCGTGAAGCCCGACGGCACACCGGCCGCCACCCTCGATGAGGCGATCGAGCTCGCCAAGGCCAAGAACGAGCAACTCGCCGCCTGGCGTCGGGGTGAGCGGACAGGCGGCGAGCCCGAGCTGCCGGCGCCGGTGCCCGAGGTTCGACCCGGCACCGTCGCCCATGCGATCCGCCTCTACAAGGCCAGCCCCCGCTACCTCAAGAACGCGGCGAAGACCCAGGCCGACTACGCTAAATGCCTCGCCAAGATCGAGGCATGGGCCGGCAACGCGCCGGTGAAGGCAATCACCCGCGAGCTGGTCCAGGACTACTACGAAGCCCTGATGAAGACGGGCAGGCACGCCCAGGCGAACGCCACGATCCGCGTGCTGCGCATTCTGCTGAAATACTCATGGGACAAGGGCCTCACCAGCCACAACGCCGCCGAGAAGCCTGGCCTGATCGGCACCGCGCCCCGGCTGCGCATCTGGTCGGACGAGGAGATTGACACCTTCGTGGCGGCCGCCGACGCCCAGGGCTGGCACTCCGTCGGCGATGCGGTGATCTACGGCGTCTACTGGGGCCAACGTCAGGGCGACCTACTGGCGATGCTCGAGATCCAGTTCCAGCCAGATGCCTTTGGCACACGGCGCCTGCGGCTGCGCCAGAGCAAGCGCAAGGCCTGGATCGACATCCCCGCCCATCCGCGCGTGCTCGCCCGCTGGGAGGCCCAGCAGGCCCGCCGCACGGCCGACGGCGTCAAGGCGCCCACGATCCTGTGGCAGGACACCGTTAAGCGGCCATGGAAGGCCGACAACTTCCGCCACGTCTTCGGCGAACTCCGGGCGGCCGCGGCCGAGACAGTGCCGTCGATCGCGACCGCGCAGTACATGGACACCCGCGATACCGCCGTCACCAAGCTGGCCGAGGCCGGCTGCACGATCCCGCAGATATGCGCGATCACCGGCCACGATGAGGACGACGCGTACAAGATCCTGCGCCATTACATGGCGATCACCGGCGAGATGGCGGACGCCGCGCTGGCCAAGCTGCTCGCTCACGAGGAACAGAAACGGGCCGCCGGCGGAACGAACAGCTGACGAAAGTCTGCTGTCAGACTCGCAAAAAGTCTGACAGACGCCCCAGCCGGAAATGGAAAGGCCCCGAAACGTGTTACGTTTCAGGGCCTTATATGGTGGGTGCACAAGGACTCGAACCTTGGACCCGCTGATTAAGAGTCAGCTGCTCTACCAACTGAGCTATGCACCCGTTTCCCGGATCGCGTTCCCGTCCTGAGGGCGGGGCGGCGCGTCGTGAGGTCGCGTATATAGCGAAGGCTGACAGGCTTGTCGATACCCAATCGCCCGGCCAGCGCGGCTTTTTTCAGTCGTCCAGGCTGATCCCGCGGCGCGAGATCCGCATGTCGCGGTGGACATGGGCGGACATCAGCAGGCCGAAGCCGAACAGCACCGTCAGCATCGCCGTTCCGCCGTAGGAGATCAGCGGCAACGGCACGCCGACGACCGGGATCAGACCCATCACCATGGCCATGTTGATGAAGACGTACAGGAACAGGTTGGTCACGACGCCAAGCCCGACCAGGCGGCCGAACTGGTTGCGGCAGCGCAGGGCCAGCGCGGTGCCGTAGGCCAGCAGCAGCAGGTACATCCCCAGCAGCCCGACGCCGCCCACCAGCCCGAACTCCTCCGCGAGCATCGTGAAGATGAAGTCCGTCTGCTTCTCCGGCAGGAAGTTCAGATGGCTCTGCGAGCCCATCAGGTAGCCGCGCCCGGTCAGTCCGCCCGAACCGAGCGCGATCTTCGACTGCATGATGTGGTAGCCGGTCCCGAGCGGGTCGTTCTCCGGGTCGAGGAAGGTCAGCACGCGGTTCTTCTGGTAGTCGTGGAGGAACTGCCAGGCCACCGGCACCGACCCGGCGCCGGCCGCCAGGACGACCGCGAATTTCCACAGCCGCACGCCCGCCAGGAAGAACAGCGCGCCCCCCACCATCAGCAGCATCATCGCCGTCCCGAGATCCGGCTGCTTCAGCACCAGGGCGACCGGCGCCAGCACCATCAGGATCGGCGGCACCAGATACACCGGACGCGCGATCTGCTCCAGGCTCGCGCCATGGAAGTAGCGGGCGAGCACCAGCACGATCGCGATCTTCATCACCTCCGAGGGCTGGAGCTGGATCACGCCTAGGTCGATCCAGCGCTGGGCGCCCATCCCGATCTCCCCCACCAGCTCGACCGCGACCAGCAGGGCGAAGCCGACGCCGTAGATGGGGTAGGCCAGCTTCATCCAGATGCGGATGTCGATCAGCCCGACCACCAGCAGCACGCCGATCCCGAAGCCGAAGCGCACCATCTGGCGCGATGCCCACGGGTCAAGCGACCCGTTGGCGGCCGAGTAGAGCATGGCGAAGCCGATGCCCGCGATCCCGGCGAGCATCAGGACCAGGACCCAGTTGAGATGCCAGATCCTGTCGAGCAGCGTCAGCTCGGGCTGGGTCCCGACCAGTTCCCCGCGCATGCCGTCATCCTTCGGTGCGGGCGGCGCCGGGATTGGCGATCGGCGGGCCCACGGGCCGCGGCGCCGCGCCGCCGTCGCCGGCCGGCATCTGCGCCACCTGCGGCGGCGCATCCCGCGCGACGTCGCGCTTCTGCGCCTCGATCAGCAGGTCGCGGCAGATCGGCGCCGCCACGGCCGAGCCGCCGCCGCCGTGCTCGACGATGACGGCGCAGGCGTATCGCGGCGCCGACATCGGCGCATAGCCGACGAACAGCGCGTGGTCGCGCTCCTTCCAGGGCAGATCCTCGTTCTTGCGCACGCCGGTCACGCGCTCCGCCATGGTGATGCGGCGCACCTGGCTCGTCCCGGTCTTGCCGCCCATCTCGAAGCCCGGCTCGGTGATGCGGGACCGGTACGCGGTCCCGGTCGGCGCGTTGACGACCTGGTACATGCCCTGCTTGACCAGTTCCAGATACGCCTGCGAAACGCCGATCGACGGCCAGACCGTCTGTTCCGTCCAGCCGCTCTCGATCTGCCGCGTGACGTGCGGCTTGACCGCGAAGCCGCCATTGACCAGGCGCGCCGTCATCACGGCGAGCTGGAGAGGCGTCGCCAGCACGTAGCCCTGCCCGATCGCGGCGATCAGGCTTTCGCCCTGGGTCCAGGACTTGCCGAGGTTGGCGAGCTTCCACGCGCGGTCGGGCACCAGGCCGGGCCGCTCGCCCGGGATCTCCAGGTCGAGGCGCGAGCCCAGGCCGAAGCGCCGGGCCGTCTCCGCGATGCGGTCGATGCCCAGCCGGCGGGCCACCTCGTAGAAGTACACGTCGCAGGAATGGCGGAGCGCCCCCAGCACGTCGACCGAGCCGTGGCCGCCCTTCTTCCAGCAATGGAAGCGGTGACCGCCGAGGACCATGTGCCCCGGGCAGAACACCGGGGTCCGGGAATTGATGATCCCCGCCTCCAGCGCCGAGAGCGCCACCACCATCTTGAAGGTCGAGCCCGGCGCATAGTGGCCGGCGATCACCTTGTTGGTCAGAGGGGCGGTGGGATCGGAGGTCAGGTCCTTCCATATGCTGGTCGGGATGCCGGACGCGAACAGGTTCGGATCGAAGCTCGGGCTCGAGCACAGCGCATAGATGCCGCCGGTATGCACGTCGAGCACGACCGCGGCCGCGCTCTGCTCGCCGGCGAGCCGGTCCTGCGTGTACTGCTGGAGGCCGATGTCGACGGTGAGCGTGACGTCGCGCCCGGCCTGCCCCTCGTCGCGGTCGAGTTCGCGGATCACGCGGCCGACGGCGTTGACCTCGAGCCGGCTGGCGCCGGCCTGCCCCCTGAGATCCTTCTCGTGATGCTTCTCGACCCCGTTCTTGCCGATGCGGAACCCCGGCAGCGCCAGGACCGGATCGCCGGTCAGCTCCTTCTCCGAGACCGCGCCGACATAGCCGAGCAGATGGGCGGTCGCCGACTGGAACGGATAGCTGCGGATCTCCCCGACCTCGATCGACGCGCCGGGAAGGTCGGGCGCGTTCATCTCGATCTGGGCGACCTGCTCCCAGGTCAGGTTCTCCTTCACCGTGACTGGGACGAAGGCCCGCCGGCGCTGGATCTCACGCAGGATGCGCCGCATCTCCGCGTCCGAGATCGGGACGATGTTGGAGAGCAGCGCCAGCGTCCGCTCGACGTCGCGCGCCTGCTCGGCCACGACGACGACGCGGAAATTCTGCTCGTTCACCGCGAGGGGCACGCCGAACCGGTCCAGGATCTGCCCGCGCGAGGGCGCCACCAGCCGCATGCTGATCCGGTTCTCGTCCGCCAGCGTCTTGAACCGGTCGGACTCGACGACCTGGAGGTAGTACATGCGCCCGACCAGGGCCGAAGCCAGCCCGAGCTTCATGCCGCCGAGCAGCAGCGTGCGGCGGGCCAGAAGGCGGAAACGGTCGGTGTCGCGATCCATGATGCGTCAGACCTGCAGGAAGGCGCGGTGGACCTTGATGAACAGCCAGGCGAACAACGGGAACAGGGCCGCGGTGAGCAGCGCCTGGACGAGCACCGGCGCCACTGGCAGGAGCGCCACCTGGAGGATCGAGTGGCTCACCCACGACACCGCCGCCGCCCCGAGCACCACGAGGCCGAAACCCACCCACAGCATCGTGAACCCGGTCGACAGGAAGAAGCGCCGGCGGGTCAGGATCAGCCAGCACACCAGGACATAGACGAGCGCCGTCGAGCCGAGCGGGGTCCCGCCGAGCAGGTCCTGCATCACCCCGAGCCCGAAGCTGAAGGCCGGGCGCAGCAGGTCGGGCCGATGGATCGTCCAGTAGTATACGGCCATCAGTCCGAGCCCCGGCGCCACGGCGCCGTAGCCGGGCAGGTACAGCGGGACCATGGCGACCAGGATCAGCATCGCGGTCACGGCGAACGGCGCCACATTCCGGCCGGCCGCGTCGACCCGGGTCCAGAAGCTTCCCGTCATTGCATCCCGCCGCGCGCCGCTGCCTCGGCAGCGAGGCCACCCGGCAGGCCGAAATCGACGATCTGGAGATGTTCGACCCGCGACAGGTCGACCATCGGCGCGACCCGGACCCCCCGCTCGCCGACCGAGGCCACGACGCCGACCGGCAACCCGGCGGGGATCAGCCCGCCATGGCCCGAGGTCGTCACGCGGTCGCCGACGGACACCGGCGCATCGGGGGGCATGTACATCAGCAGCGGCTGGTCGCCGTTGTCGCCGCCAAGCACCGCGCGCTGGCGCGAAGGCTCGAGCACGACCGGGACGCGGGCGTTCAGGTCCGTGACCAGCAGCACGCGGGCCGACCACTCGCCCACCTCGACGACCCTGCCGACCAGCCCCCTGCCGGAGAGGGCGGCCTGCCCCCTGCGCACGCCGTCGCGGCGCCCCGCCGTGACGACGAGAGTGCGCACGAAGGCGCCGCCCGGATCGGCCACGACGCGCGCGGTGACGAAGCGCGCCGCAGGTTCGGGAACGTAGTTCAGGAGGCCGCGCAGGCTCCGGTTCTCCGCCTCGAGCCGCTGGGCGGCCTGCTGCCACTGCAGCAGGACGGCGTTCTCCTGGCGCAGGCGCTCGTTCTCGCCGCGCAGGTCGACCAGTTCGTTGGCGGTCTCGACGAGGTTCGCGGTGGTCGCGGCCGGGCGGGAGATCGCCTCGAGGATCGGGGCGAAGGCGTCCGTGACGCGGGCCCGGACATTCTCGACCAGCACGGCGTCGATCTTGCCGACCATCATCAGCATGATGGCGGACGACACCAGAAGCAGGAAGGAGAACCGCTGAGCCAGCGCCCGCAGAGGAACGGCAAGTCTTACCACGGATCCGGTGGCGCGTGACTTCACTGGCTCAACCCGCTTCAACTCGGCCCGTGGCGGCGCCCGAAGCTCCCGCCACCGAATAACCGTACTGCCCAGGTGCTTAATACATGCTTATCAGCACGTTCTTGAGCGTCTTCATTTCTTCTAGCGCGCGGCCGGTGCCGAGGGCAACGCAGGAAAGGGGATCATCCGCAATCGATACAGGTAATCCGGTCGCGTGGCGCAGGACGTAATCCAGATTGCCGAGGAGGGCACCACCACCGGTCAGGACGATACCCTTGTCGACGATGTCGGCGGCCAGTTCGGGGGCGGTGTGCTCCAGCGCCACCTTCACGGCCTCGATGATCGCCGACACGGGCTCGGCCAGGGATTCCGCGATCTGGCGCTCGGAGATGATCAGTTCCTTCGGGACGCCGTTCATCAGGTCCCGGCCCTTGATCTCCATGATCCGGCCTTCGCCGTCCTCGGGCGGGCAGGCGGAGCCGATCTCCTTCTTGATGCGCTCGGCCGAGCCTTCGCCGACCAGCAGGTTGTGGGTGCGGCGGATGTAACCGATGATCGCCTCGTCCATCTTGTCGCCGCCGACGCGGACCGAGCGCGAATAGACGATGCCCCCCAGCGACAGGACGGCGACCTCGGTCGTGCCGCCGCCGATGTCGACGACCATGCTTCCGGTCGGCTCGGTCACCGGCAGGCCGGCGCCGATCGCGGCGGCCATAGGCTCCTCGATCAGGAAGACGCGGCGCGCGCCCGCCGATTCGGCCGATTCCTGGATCGCGCGCCGCTCGACCGCGGTCGAGCCCGACGGGACGCAGATGATCACCTGCGGGCTCGCGAAGCTCCGCCGGTTGTGCACCTTCCTGATGAAGTGCTTGATCATCTCCTCGGCGACTTCGAAGTCGGCGATGACGCCGTCGCGCAGCGGCCGGATCGCCTGGATGTTGCCGGGCGTTCGCCCGAGCATCATCTTGGCCTCGTCGCCGACGGCGAGCACCTGCTTCTTTCCCCGTACGTTGGCGATGGCCACGACGGAGGGCTCATTGAGAACGATGCCGCGGCCCTTCACGTAGACGAGCGTATTGGCCGTGCCGAGATCGATCGCCATGTCGGCTGACAGCACGCCGAGCAATTTCGAAAGCATGGAGGTTTTTAGCTCTGCATTCGGTTGGAAGGGCCCGAGGTCGTCGGCGACGGCCAGGAAGAAGCCATCTCAGTGTTCCTAGATCAACGCCCGGCCTTACTCAAGTGGAGAGTGCGCCGGGGCATCCCTTCGAGATGCCTGTTGCCGTCGGTGATCGCGCCGGAACCGGGAGATGGTGTCGGCGTCCCGAGTGCCCCATCCTCGCCTTGCGTGGTTAACACTCCGTGAAGCCACCCGAAATTCCCATCCCGGTCCGTAGCACGCGCAATAAAGGAGCAGGCGGTCATATGCGATATGACCAAGAGCCGATCCCGCGTTCCGGAAAGAAGGGTCGATGGACGGCGCCGCCTTTGCGTATCCTCAACGCATTGATCCACCGCGGCGAAACGGCAGCAGGCCGTCCGGCGCGGCCACGGAGCCGATCAATCCGGACCCGGATCGGTCTAGGCGGACGGTATTACCCCGGGTACCCGGGTTGGAACCGGCCGCGGAACCTCCAAACTGTAACCCGAAGGGCCGTCCCGCGGCCCGCACGGATCACAACAGGTTTCCTGCCGATGGATTGCGCGAGACTGATGACGACAGTGAACCGAGAATGCCGGCGCGGCTACGGAGACCCCTCATGACCGAGAACACGCTCGAACGGCTCGAACAGGAAATCCCGGCGCTGCGCAGGTTCGCCAGGGCCTTGGTCGGCCATCCCGAACGCGCCGACGACCTCGTGCAGGACACGCTGGAACGCGCGCTGACGCGGCTCGACAGCTATACGCCCGGGACGAACATGCGGGCGTGGCTCTTCACGATCCTGCGCAACGCCCACATCAACGAGCTGAGGCGCGCCCGGACCACGACGGCGCCGGACGAGACGCTGGAGGCGCTGAGCCCGCCGGCTCCGGCCGGGCAGGAGCACGGGCTCGCGATGCGCGACCTGCAGAGGGCGCTGGCGCAGCTCACCCCCGAGATGCGCGAGGTGCTGCTGCTGATCGGGCTGGAAGGGCTCAGCTACGAGGAGGCGGCGACGGTCCTGTGCGCCAAGGTCGGGACGGTGAAGTCGCGCCTGTGCCGGGGCCGCGAGGCGCTGCGCCGGCTGATGGACGGCGAGCTGAAGCAGCTCGACGGCGGGCCCCACCCGGCCGAGCTGCTGATCTTCCCGCGCATCCAGGCGGCCCTCGAGCGCCGCAACTCGGCCCCCCCGATCACGGCCGCCGAGCGCCGGCGCGCCGCGGGGTAAGGGCCGCGGCCCAAGGGCGAAGCGGCGCGGGTCCGCCCCGCGCCGCCGCCCTTAGGGATCAGTTCTCCGCGATCAGTTCTTCGCCTTGTCGACGAGCTTGTTGGCGGCGATCCACGGCATCATGGCCCGCAGCTTCTCGCCGACCTGCTCGATCGAGTGCTCGGCGTTGCGGCGGCGCACCGCCTTGAAGCTCGGCTGGCCGACCTTGCACTCCAGCATCCAGTCGCGCGTGAAGCGCCCGCTCTGGATGTCGTCGAGGATCCGCTTCATCTCGGCCTTGGTCTCGTCCGTGATCAGGCGCGGCCCGCGGGTATAGTCGCCGTACTCGGCCGTGTTGCTGATGGAGTAGCGCATGTTCGCCATGCCGCCCTCGTACATCAGGTCGACGATCAGCTTCACCTCGTGCAGGCACTCGAAATAGGCCATCTCCGGCGCGTAGCCGGCCTCGACCAGCGTCTCGTAGCCGGCCTGGATCAGATGGGTGAGACCGCCGCACAGGACCGCCTGCTCGCCGAACAGGTCGGTCTCGCACTCTTCCTTGAAGGTGGTCTCGATGACGCCGGCGCGGCCGCCGCCGATCGCGGAGGCGTAGGACAGCGCCACTTCCAGGGCGTTGCCGCTCGCGTTCTGGTGGACGGCCACCAGGCAAGGCACGCCGCCGCCGCGCTGGTACTCGCTGCGCACGGTGTGGCCGGGCCCTTTCGGGGCGATCATGAAGACGTCGATGTCCGCGCGCGGCTCGATCAGGCTGAAATGGATGTTGAGACCGTGGGCGAAGGCGAGCGCCGCCCCCTCCTTCATGTTCGGGCCGAGATGGTCGCGGTAGAGGTCGGCCTGGAGCTCGTCCGGGGTCAGCACCATCACGACGTCGGCGATCTTCGCCGCCTCGGCGGGGGTCATCACCGTGAAGCCCGCGGCCTTGGCCTTGCGGCCGCTGGCGCTGCCGGGACGCAGGGCGACGATCACCTCCTTCACGCCGCTGTCGCGAAGGTTGGCGGCATGGGCATGGCCCTGGCTGCCGTAGCCGACGATGCAGACCTTCCTGCCCTTGACCAGATTGACGTCGGCATCCCGATCGTAATAGACGCGCATGATGTTCTTCCTCGCATGAATGCCGCGCCGCGCGCGGCCAGATCCCCGTAGTAGCGCCGCGCGGCGCGGTGCCGTCAGAAAGCCGACGGCCCGCGCGACATGGCGACGACGCCGGTCCGGCAGACGTCGACCAGGCCGAGCTGGCCCATCAGGCCGATGAAGTCGGTGAGTTCCTCGACCGTCCCCGTCATTTCGAAGACGAAGGAGGTCAGCGTCGCGTCGACGACGCGCGCCTCGTAGATGTCGGCGAGCCGGAGCGCCTCGATGCGCTTCTCCCCCGCGCCCGCGACCTTGACGAGCGCCAGCTCGCGCTCGATGTGCCGCCCCTCGTCGGTCAGGTCCTTGACCCGGTGGACGGGCACCAGCCGGTCGAGCTGGGCCTTGATCTGCTCGATGATCATGGGGGTGCCGCTGGTCACCACCGTGATCCGCGACAGCCCCCGGCCGGGGTCGGTCTCGGCGACGGTCAGGCTCTCGATGTTGTAGCCCCGGCCGGAGAACAGGCCGATGACGCGGGCGAGGACGCCCGGCTCGTTGTCGACGAGCACCGAGATCGTATGTCTCTCTATGCCGCTGGCGATGCCGCTGGTCGTGTCGTTGCTCACGGTATGGAACTCCGGAAGGGTACAGGCAAGCCGGCCCGGCGCAAGCGGGGCCGGAGGTGTCCGCGGCCCCGCGCCGCGCGGGGCCGGCGCTCGGGGCCCGGAGGCCCCTGCCGCCTATACGAGGACCATGCCTTGCTCCGGGGTCGCATCCGACGGCGCGTCCTGCGGACCGAGCAGGATCTCGTTGTGAGCCCTGCCGCCCGGGATCATCGGGAAGCAGTTCTCCTTCTGATCCACGCACATGTCGACGATCACCGGCCGCGGAGTGTCGACCATCTCCCGGATCACGTCGTCGACCTGGGACATCTCGGTCGCACGCAGGCCGACGCAGCCGAACGCCTCGGCCAGCTTCACGAAGTCGGGCAGCGCTTCGGAATAGCTCTGGGAGTAGCGCGAGCCGTGGAGCAGCTCCTGCCACTGGCGGACCATGCCCATGTACTGGTTGTTCAGGATGAACACCTTGACCGGAAGCCGGTACTGGACCGCCGTCGACAGCTCCTGGATGTTCATCATGATCGAGGCTTCGCCCGCCACGTCGACGACGAGCGCGTCGGGATGGGCGATCTGCACGCCGATGGCGGCCGGCAGGCCGTAGCCCATCGTGCCGAGCCCGCCCGAGGTCAGCCAGCGGTTCGGCTGCTCGAACGGGAGGAACTGCGCCGCCCACATCTGGTGCTGGCCGACCTCGGTCGTGATGTAGGGCTCGCGGCCGCGCGTCAGCTCGCGCAGGCGCTCGAGCGCGTATTGCGGCTTGATCACCTTGTCGGTGTGCTGGTAGCGCAGGCAGTCGACCGCCCGCCATCCGGCGATGCGCTCCCACCACGCCTTCATCCCGGCCTCGCCCATGCGCTTCTGGCGGGCCTTCCAGATGCGGATCAGGTCATCGAGGACATGGGCGCAGTCGCCGACCACGGGCACATCGACCCGCACGTTCTTGTTGATCGAGCTGGGATCGATGTCGACGTGGATCTTCTTCGAGCCCGGCGAGAAGTCCGCCAGCCTGCCGGTCACGCGGTCGTCGAACCGGGCGCCGACGTTGATCATCACGTCGCAGCCGTGCATCGCGAGGTTGGCCTCGTAGGTGCCGTGCATGCCGACCATGCCGAGCCACTGCGGGTCGGAGGCCGGATAGGCGCCGAGGCCCATCAGCGTGCTGGTGACCGGGATGCCGGTCATGCGGGCGAACTGCGTCAGGAGCTGCGAGGCGATCGGGCCCGAGTTGATGACGCCGCCGCCGGTGTACAGGATCGGCCGCTCGGCCGAGGCGATCAGCTCGACCGCCTCCTCGATGCGCCGGAGGTCGGGCTTCACCTGCGGCCGGTAGCTCTTGTGCTGGACCTCGGAAGGAACGACGTAGCCGCCCTCGGCGAACTGCACGTCCTTCGGCAGGTCGACCACGACCGGGCCGGGCCGGCCGGTGCGCGCGACGTAGAACGCCTCGTGCATCGTGCGGGCCAGGTCGTCCACATGCTTGACCAGGTAGTTGTGCTTCGTGCACGGCCGCGTGATGCCGGTCGTGTCCGCCTCCTGGAAGGCGTCGTTGCCGATCAGATGCGTCGGCACCTGCCCGGTGAGGCAGACGACGGGGATGCTGTCCATCAGCGCGTCGGTGAGCCCGGTGACCGCGTTGGTGGCACCCGGGCCCGACGTCACCAGGACGACGCCGACCTTGCCGGTGGACCGCGCATAGCCCTCGGCCGCGTGGACGGCGGCCTGCTCGTGACGCACGAGGACGTGGCGGATGTCGTTCTGCTTGAACAGGGCGTCGTAGATCGGAAGTACCGCGCCGCCGGGATACCCGAAAATTACGTCCACGCCCTGGTCGCGCAGGGCCTTGAGGACAATTTCCGCTCCGGTCAGCTTCTGGGACATCATTTTCTGATCCACGAATTACGGACAGACGCTACGACTCGGCCGATCTCGACCAGCCGGGAAGGCGCACCGTAAATGCTGCGCCGCAATCGGTCAACGGGTTTCACGCAAGATCGTGCCGATTTCCGCAATCGCATTTTCCGTTTGTTGCGCGTCGGCGACATGCCAGCTATGCATCCTTTCCCACTGGTGTCGGAACCATGTCACCTGCCGCTTCGCGTAACGGCGCGTCTGCCGCTTCGCGGCCTCGACGGCGGCGGCAAGACCGAGCTCGCCGCGCAGATGAGCGCGCAGCTCGGGAACGCCCAGCGCCTTCATGGCGGGCAGCTCGGGATCCAGGCCGAGAAGGTCGAGCATGCGCACCTCCGCCAGGGCGCCTTCGTCCAGCATGCCGGCGAAGCGCCGGTCGCACCGGGCGTACAGGACCTCGCGCGGGGGGAGGACGAGGACCGGCAGGAAGCGCAGGTCCGCGGGCGGCGCGCCCGGACCTCGCGCCTGCCAGTCCGTCAACGGCCGGCCGGTGGCAACGACGACCTCCCAGGCGCGCAGGGTGCGCGTCCGGTCGGCGGGATCGAGCCTGGCGGCGGCGGCCGGGTCGCGGGTGGCGAGATCGGCGTGGAAGCCGGCGGCTCCCAGCGCCTCGCGCGCTTCGCGGGCGGCGGTCCGCACCGCGTCGGGGATGGGAGGAAGCTCCACCAGGCCTTCCATCAGGCCGCGCAGATACAGCCCGGTCCCGCCGACCACGACCGGCAGCCGGCCGAGCTCCCGCGCCTCGCGGATCGCGTCGAGGGCGAGCGAGCGCCAGCGGGCGGCGGAGCACCGCTCGGCCGCCGACAGCACGCCGTACAGCCGGTGCGGCGCGCGCGCGAGGTCGGCGGCGCCGGGACGGGCCGTGAGCACGCGCAGCTCGCGATAGACCTGCATGCTGTCGGCGTTGACGACCGTCCCGCCGAACCGCTCGGCGAGATCGAGGGCCAGCGACGACTTGCCGCTGGCGGTCGGGCCGCCGATTACGACGACAGGGAGGGACGGGTGCATCTCGGGCATGGACGAAAGCTTCACGGGACCTCATAAAGACGCGCCCCCGCATCGCGCAAGGTCGACCGAATGGACCACGTACTGACCCTGATCGCAAACGCCGCCGAAGCGGACCTGGACGATGCCGCGGTCGCCGGCGCCCGAGCGGCGCTGACCGGCCTCGGCGCATTGACGGGCACTCCCGACACGCTGGCTCCCGGGATCGCATGCGACCTGCCGTTCGCCGGGCTGAGCCCCGACCAGGCGACCGCCGCCGCCGCCGCCGCCCTGCCCGGGCGCCGGATCGACCTGATCGCGCAGCCGAGCGCCGGCCGGCGCAAGCGCCTGCTGGTCGCCGACATGGAATCGACGGTCATCCAGCAAGAGATGCTGGAAGAGCTGGCCGACCTGGTCGGCATCCGCGAGCGCATCACGGAGATCACCTGGCGGGCCATGAACGGCGAGGTCGATTTCGCGGACTCCGTACGCGAGCGCGTCGGGCTGCTGCGGGGACTGTCGACCGACGCGCTGGAGCAGGTCTTCGACCGGGTCGAGCTGATGCCCGGCGCCTCCGCCCTGGTGGCGACGATGCGCGGGAACGGGGCGCGCTGCGTCCTGGTGTCGGGCGGCTTCAAGTTCTTCTCCGCCCGCGTCCGCGACCGGCTCGGCTTCCACGACGACCAGGCCAACGACCTCGAGCTGGTCGACGGCCGCCTGACCGGCCGGCCGGTGGAGCCGATCCTGGACAAGAACGCGAAGCTGGGAACCCTGCTCCGCGAGGCCGGCCGCCACCACATCCCCATCGCGGAGACGCTGGCGGTCGGCGACGGGGCCAACGACCTGCCGATGATCCAGGCCGCCGGGCTGGGGGTCGCCTACCACGCCAAGCCATCGGTCGCGGCCCAGGCCCGCGCCCGCATCGACCACACCGACCTGACCGCCCTGCTCTACGCCCAGGGCTACCGGCACGACGAGATCCGCCACTCCTGACCCGGCCCCGTCCCGGCGCCGCGTATTTTCGTGAGAATGCGAGTAACTTGCATTTCCTCCGTTCCAGTGAGAGGCTGCGGCGGCACGATCACGCGACGGGAGGAAAAATGACGAGCCGCCTGATGACCCTGGCTGCGGGTGCCGGCCTGCTGGCGCTGGGAATGACCGCCGCCGAGGCGGCCGACCGGAACGCCGTTCTCGACACCTATGCCGACGTCGCCCGAGCGGGCTACGAGGACTCGCTGCGCACGGCCCGCGGCCTCCAGCAGGCGGTGGAGGCGTTCCTGGCCGATCCCGATGAGACGTCGCTGGCGGCCGCACGGGAAGCCTGGATCGCCGCCCGCGTGCCCTACCAGCAGACGGAGGCCTACCGCTTCGGCAACCCGGCGGTCGACGAGTGGGAAGGAAGGGTCAACGCCTGGCCGCTCGACGAGGGCCTGATCGACTACGTCGACACGGGCATCTACGGCGAGGCGTCCGACGAGAACGCCTTCTACGCCGCCAACGTGATCGCCAACCCCACGCTCACCGTCGGCGGCCGGACCGTCGATGCCGGCACCATCGATGCGGGCCTGCTGAGCGACCTGCACGAGATCGACGCGATCGAGGCGAACGTCGCCAAGGGCTATCATGCGATCGAGTTCCTGCTTTGGGGCCAGGACCTCAACGGCACGGGCCCCGGCGCCGGCAACCGGCCCGCGAGCGACTACGACCCGGCGGCCTGCACCGGCGGCAACTGCGACCGCCGCGCCCAGTATCTGCGCGCGGCCACCGACCTGCTGATCCGGGACCTGGAGGAGATGGTCGCGAACTGGGACGAGGACGGCGCCGCCCGCGAGGCCGTGGCCGCGGAAGGGGCCGAGACGGGCCTCGCGATGGCCTTCAAGGGGCTGGGCAGCCTCTCCTATGGCGAGCTGGCGGGCGAGCGCATGAAGCTCGGCCTGATGCTGCACGACCCGGAGGAGGAGCACGACTGCTTCTCCGACAACACCCATTGGTCGCACTACTACGACGCGCTCGGCATCCGGAACGTCTACACGGGGCGCTACCAGCGCGTCGACGGCAGCGTCGTCGAAGGGCCGAGCCTGTCCGACCTCGTCGCGGCGGCCGATCCGGCGGCGAACGAGGAACTCCTTGCCCGGCTGGACGCGACGCAGCAGGCCATGAAGGCCCTGGTCGACCGTGCCCGGACCACCGAGGCCTACGACCAGATGATCGCGATGGGCAACGAGGAGGGGAACCGGGTCGTGCTGGCGGCGGTCGACGCCCTGACCGCCCAGACCCGGGCGATCGAGCGGGCGGGCCAGGCCCTGGGGCTGGGTGCCGTCGAGTTCGAAGGCTCCGACAGCCTCGACGACCCGCAGGCGGTCTTTCAGTGAGGAAGGAGTGGGCGGCCCCGTGACGAGACGCATTCTCCTTGCGGGGCTGCTCGCCGTCCTGCCGGCGGTCCCGTCGCCGCCGACGCTGGCCGCCGACCCGGCGGACGTGGTCCGGCCGGCGACGGATTTCAGCCGGGCGGAGCCGTTCGAGGCCAATCCCGGCGGCGCCGGAACCTCGACCGCGGCCTTCGATGCCGATGCCTTCTCGCACCCCGCCGCCAATCTCGACTTCGAGGAGCGGCTGCGCTTCTTCATCGGCAACGGATTCTTCCGCCGCTCCTGGGTGACGGCCCCGTCGTCGACGCAGGCGTCCGACGGCCTCGGCCCGCTCTACAATGCCCGCTCGTGCCAGGGCTGCCATCTCAAGGACGGCAGGGGGCATCCGCCCGAAGGGCCGGAGGACGGCGCGGTCTCGATGCTCCTGCGCCTCAGCGTACCCCCGCGCAACGAGGCGGAGGCGGCGGCGCTGAAGGCCCTGGAAGTGCCGTTCATTCCCGAGCCGACCTATGGCAGCCAGCTCCAGGACTTCGCCATTCCCGGCCATCTGCCCGAAGGCCGGATGCGGATCGCCTACGAGGAGGTCCCCGTCAGCCTCGCCGGCGGAGAGACGGTCGGCCTGCGCAAGCCCAGCTACTCGGTCGTCGACCTCAACTACGGCCCGCTGGAACCCGGAACCCTGATGTCGCCGCGCATCGCCCCGCAGATGATCGGCCTCGGGCTGCTGGAAGCGATCGACGAGGCCGATATCCTCGCGGGCACCGATCCGGAGGATGCGGACGGCGACGGCATTTCCGGCCGCGCCAACCGTGCCTGGAGCCCGGAGCACGGGCGGGCCGTGCTCGGCCGTTTCGGCTGGAAGGCCGGCGCCCCGACCCTCGACCACCAGAACTCGGCCGCCATGGCCGGGGACATCGGCATGTCCAACCCGATGCTCCCCGACGCCTGGGGCGACTGCACCGACCGGCAGGGCCCATGCCGCTCCGCGCCCCACGGCGACAGCCCCCAGTTCGCAGGGCTGGAAGCCCCCTCCGAGGTGATGGACGAGATCCTGTTCTACGTCCGCAATCTCGCCGTGCCGGCCCGGCGCGACGTCGAGGATGCCGGGGCGCTGCGGGGCAAGAAGCTGTTCTACGGCATCGGATGCGCGGACTGTCATCGGCCGAAATACGTGACGCCCAGGACGGGCGTCGAGCGGCCCCAGGCCTACCAGCTGATCTGGCCGTACACGGACCTGCTGCTCCACGACATGGGGCCGGGGCTGGCGGACGGGCGCCCTGAGGGCCTCGCCGACGGCCGCGAATGGCGCACGCCGCCGCTGTGGGGGATCGGTCTCACCGAAGCCGTGAACGGCCACACCTATTATCTGCACGATGGGCGCGCCCGCAACCTGAAGGAAGCCATCCTCTGGCATGGCGGCGAGGCGCAGCCGGCACGCGACGCCTTCGCGGGCCTGCCCGCCGGGGATCGCGAGGCCCTCCTGAAGTTCGTGGGATCGCTTTGATGGTGGGAAACATGACGACGAAAGCGCCGCACCTGTCCGCCGTCATTCTCCTCGCCGGCGTCCTGTCGGCGGCGTCCGGCCCGGCGCGCGCCGACGTCCTGCCGGCCGACGCCTATCGTGCCGCCAACGCAGCACTCGTCGAGAAGGCGGTCCTGCCGGGCTTCGAGACCCTGCGGGACGCGGCCCTCCGTCTCGACGCCGAGACGGAGGGCTTCTGCGCCGAACCCGGCGCCGCGGGGCTGAACGCGGCGCAGGCGCGCTACCGGGAAGCGCTGGACGCCTGGATGAGGGTCGAGCACCTCACCCTCGGCCCGACGGTGCTGTTCATGCGCAACCATCGCATCGCCTTCTGGCCCGACCCGCGCAACACCACCGGCCGCCAACTCGGCCAGGCGGTCGCGCAACGGGACGGGGCGGCGATCTCGGCCGAGAACTTCGCCCGGGGCAGCGTCGCCATCCAGGGCTTCCCGGCGCTGGAGCGGCTGCTGTTCGAGGACGGCGCCGGACTGGCGCAGGCGTCCGAGGACGCGCGTTTCCGCTGCCGCTTCGCGACCGCCATCACCGGCAACCTCGCCGGCATGGCCGCCGATCTCGAGCGCGAGTGGCGCGCCTTCGGGCCGAGCCTGGTGCAGGCGGACGGCGGCGCGTTCGAGACGCCGCGGCAGGCGACCGCCGAGCTGCTCCAGGCGTTCACGGCCGGACTGCAGCGCATCGCCGACCTGAAGCTCGCCAAGCCGCTCGGCGAGACGGTCGAGCGCGGCAATCCCCGCCTCGCGGAGAACTGGCGCAGCGCACGAACCCTGCCCAACGTCGTCGCCAACCTGGAGGCTCTCCAGGCGATGTACGGGCTTGGACCGACCGAAGGGCTGCGGGCATTGGCCAGGGCCTCCGGCCTCGATCCCGAACTGGACGGCCTGATGGAGGCCGGGTTCGCCGCGGCCCTCGACACGGCCCGGTCCATCGACGTGCCGCTGGCCGACGCCATCGGGCTTCCGGAGAAGCGCCAGGCCCTCGACAAGCTCCGCGAGCAGGTCTCGGCGCTGCACGGGCTGGCGGCGACGAGGCTGGCTTCCGCCCTGGATGCGCCGCTGGGCTTCAACGCCATGGACGGGGACTGATGCAAGCGAGCAGGCGGCAGGTGCTGCGCGTGCTCGCGGCGCTCGCGGCATCGGGCGCGCTGCCGGGACACGCCGCGGAGCGGCCCGGGCTCGCCTGGCTCGGCGCGACGGCCGCCGCGGACGGCCGGTTCCACTTCTCAGGCATCGGTCCCGACGGCGCCAAGGTGGTCGACCTCGATCTTCCCGGACGCGGGCATGGCGTGGCGCTTCATCCCCGCATGCCGGTCTGCATCCTGTTCGCACGCCGCCCCGGCACCTTCGCGCTCGCCGTCGACTGGCGGGCGGGGGAGATCGTGTCCCGGATCGACAGCCGCCCCGACCGGCATTTCTACGGCCACGGCACCTTCTCGCCCGACGGCCGGACGCTGTTCGCCACCGAGAACGATTTCGAAGGCGCCGCCGGGGTGATCGGGGTCTACGACGCCACGGACCGCTACCGCCGCATCGGCGAGCTGCCGAGCCACGGCGTCGGCCCCCACGACCTGCGGCTGCTCGCCGATGCCCGCACGCTGGTCGTCGCCAATGGCGGGATCCAGACCCATCCCGACGCCGGCCGCGCGAAGCTGAACCTGCAGTCCATGCGGCCTTCGCTCGCCTATGTCGACGTGGACGGCGGGCGGTTGCGGGACGAGTACCGGCTGGCGCCGGACCTGCATCTCCTGAGCATACGCCATCTCGCGGTCGGGCCGGACGGCACCGTCGTCGCCGCCCTGCAGTTCGAAGGGCCGGACGCGCAGCCGATGCCGCTGGTCTGCGTGCATCGCGGAGAAGAGCGGCTACGCCTGCTCCACGCACCGGCGCCGGTCGCGGCGCGGATGCGCAACTACGCCGGCAGCACCACCCTCGACCGGGCCGGGCGGATCGCCGCGGTCTCGGCGCCGAGGGGCAACCTCGTCACGTTCTGGGATGTCGTGGAAGGCCGCTACGTCGCCGAAACGGACGTGCCGGACGGCTGCGGCGTCGCGCCGGCGGAAGGGCCGGGCGGCTTCGTGATCTCCAGCGGCCGATCGGGCATCTGGCGCTTCGATGCCGGAACCGGGAGGAAGGAGCGCCTCCCCTCCCCCTTCGCCGACGCGCTGCGCTGGGATAATCATCTGTTCGCGACCGCATGACGGCCGCGGCGGCGGCCCGAAGGCGGCGCGGCGGAAGGCCGAAGCCTCCCGCCGCGCCGAGGGCGTCAGGAGCGCTCGGCCGATTTCGGGCTCTGCAGGCTCTCCTGGGGATAGGTCGACCACTGGTTGTCGCCTTTCGGCATCGCGGACTTGACCTCCGTGCTGCGCTTGCGGCTCATCTCCTTGTCGAGCTTGTGGGCCGCTTCCGGCGACTTGCCGGCGCCGACCACGGGCTTGTCGAGCTCGCCGCGGGTCTCGACGACCTGCTTCAGCGGGTCTTCGATGTATTCCCACTGCTCGCCGGTCGTCCAGGGCCCCTGCCCCTGGTTCCAGGGCCCGCGCGCATCCGTGCCGTTCGACATGTTGAAATAGGCATGGGTGAAGCGGGGATCGCCCTGCAGCACGCCGGGCGGGAAGTTCGGCTGGATGCTGTCGAGGGCCGCCTGGAACACCTGGAAGTGCGAGATCTCGCGCGTCATCAGGAAGCCGAGGGTTTCCTTGACGTAGGGATCGTCGGTGAACTTCTGCAGGTACTCGTAGACGATCTTGGCCCGCGACTCCGCCGCGATGTCGGAACGCAGATCGACGGTGAGATCGCCGTTCGCGTTCACGTAGGCGCCCGACCAGGGCGTCCCCTGGCTGTCGGTGAGCTGCGGGTTGCCGCCGCTCAGGACCAGGAACTGGGGATTCATGAGGGCCTGGTGGATCAGCTCCTCCTTGGGAGTCTTGCCGTCCATCATCTTCATGATCGGGTTGCTCTCGGCGGCGTTCTTCAGCTCGCCGTTGATGCCGTCGAGCAGCATGGTGATGGTGGCGCCGACGATCTCGAGGTGGCTCAGCTCCTCGGTCGCGATGTCCATCAGCATGTCGTACTTTTCGGGATAGGCCTGGCGTGCGCCGAAGGCCTGGACGAAATACTGCATGGCGGCCTTCAACTCGCCATTGCCGCCGCCGAACTGCTCGAGCAGCAGAGCCGCGAAGCGCGGGTCGGGATGCGAGACCCGGGCGTTGAACTGCAGTTCCTTGACGTGGTGGAACACGGCTTTCCTCCTGCTGTTTGCCGAACCTTCCGACAACAGGAGGCGGCAGCCCCGGTCATGCGAAAATGCACGGGATATCCGCCTGCGCCAGTTCCTTCGATATAACGGGGAAAGTTGCCGCCCCGGGCGGCCCGGCGGGGGGGGGGG
>NZ_DASYHS010000294.1:0-25780 GCF_035998295.1 Arenibaculum sp.
GGCAAGATCGAGATCCGGCCGATGATGTACCTGGCGCTGAGCTACGACCACCGCATCATCGACGGCCGCGAGGCGGTCACCTTCCTGGTCCGCGTCAAGGAAGGCATCGAGGACCCGCGCCGGCTGCTGCTGGACATGTGAGGCCGTTGCCGTTCCCGCCGGTCAGGGGCCTTCCGCCCCGGTCGGCGAGATCCGGATCGTCAGCCGTGCCGGCAGGAAGCGCTGGTTGTTGCGCATGCGCCGATAGAAGGGCTCCAGCGGATCGGGGTCGCGGTTCGGGTCCTCGGAGAAGACCGCCGAGGTCTTGAAGTCGAACAGGTGCAGGACCAGCCGCGCGTCCGGCAGGCGCCAGGACAGCTCGACCGACACCGGGATGCCCGGCCGTTCGCCGGCGCGCTCCTCGTCGGGCGGTCCGTACCGGGCGACGAGGGCGTCGACCACCGGCCCGACGACCCGCGGCGAGGCGTCCATCCGCCGCCGTTCCAGCAGGACCTGGGCGAGCCGTCCGGTTTCGCGGTCCATCTGCAGCCAGGCCGTGAAGGGGACGCCCGCGACCGTCACGTCGCGCAGGCGACGCTCGGCGTAGTAGGGGCCGAAGTCGAGCCGGGACGGCAAGGCCTCCACGCGCGCGCCGAGCCGCTCGTCGATCGCGGGCGCGCCCAGGCCCCGGAGCGGGCGGACCAGCGCCGCCGGGTCCTCCTCCCCGGCGCGGCCGGAGAGCGGCGGCGGCAGGAGGAGGAAGGCGGCCAGCAGGAAAGCCGGTAACGCTCGCATGACGGTCCGCAGGCTGGGTGTCCCGCACCCTTCAACAGACGGGCAGGGCGAAGCGTCAGGCGACCGCCGTCAGCAGCGGCAGGGACGGTTCCGTCTCCGAACGCAACGGCTCGGTGCCTACGCAGTCGATCCGGAACGGCGCGCGCACGCCGCCCGAGAAGGTCTCCGCCACCTCGAGCGCCAGCCGGATGCGCTGCTCGCTGCCGACATGCGTGCTGGCCGCCAACGCTCCCAGCGCATAGTCCGCGCCGCAGCCGATCGCATGGAAGCCGCGGATCGCCTCGCAGACCTGGTAGTCGCTCTGGATCGAGAACAGCCGGCCGCGGTAGCCGACCAGGAAGCTGCCGCCGGATTCGGCATCGTTGGTGCGCTGGGCGTAGCCGCCGTCCTTGAGGCAGTCGCGGACCGCCTCGACGAAGGTCATCACCATGTACCCGAACACGTCGGTCCCCGGCTCCTGCTCCGGCACGCGCAGCCGGAAGTTCAGCAGCTGCCCCATGCGGAACGAGCTGGTGAACCCGATCAGGAACGGGCCGTTGCGGAATACCTTGGGATCGGCGCGCACGGTGATGTCGAGCCCGCTGACCCCCGCGCTGTCGCCACCCATCCAGACGCGGTCGCCGTCTACCAGTCCAACGATGCAGGTCATCGCCCGTCCATAACGAAGGAAAACACCGGGCCGAGCGTCGCAAACCGTGGTTAACAAACGGTTATGGAAATGTCCCGGACCCGAAACGAACAAGAATGGCGGCGGTTTTCCACGGGACTGATAGCGGAGGAGGACGAGCATGGCCGATCCGAAGGAACAGGGTCCGGACGCGGAGCGCAAGCCGGACAAGGCGCCCGGGTCCGAGCGGGGGCCGGGGCAGGGCTACGGCAACGCCCCCGGCGGCGAGGACGTCGAGGCGTGGCATCGCGGCGCCCCGCCCGGGAAGGCTCCCCCGGAGAAGAAGCGGGAATGACGGCGAGGCGGTAGGCGGCGGCATCCCGCCTTCCTTCGCCGCGCGCATGTCCGACCGGCGCGACGCGCAGGGCTGGCCGGCCTGCGCGCGCATGCCCGGTTGCGGCGAGACGCGCGCCGGTCCATAAATCCGACCCGCGACACGAGGTTTCGAGCGGCCACGGAGGCGAAGGAAGCGATGCCTGACAAGAACTACGACGTCGTCGTCATCGGCGGCGGCCCCGGCGGATACGTCGCCGCGATCCGCGCGGCCCAGCTCGGGCTGAAGACCGCCTGCGTCGAGATGCGCGCGACCCTGGGCGGCACCTGCCTGAACGTCGGCTGCATTCCGTCCAAGGCGCTGCTGTCGACGTCCGAGAAGTTCTCCGAGGCGAAGCACGACCTGCCGAAGCTGGGCGTGAAGCTCGGCTCGGTCGAGCTCGACCTCCCGGCGATGATGGCCCACAAGTCCAAGGTCGTGAAGGAGAACACCGCCGGCATCGAGTTCCTGTTCAAGAAGAACAAGATCGACTGGCTGAAGGGCCGCGGCCGCATCTCCGGCCCCGGCGAGGTCACGGTCGAGGGCGACGGCGGGGCGCAGACCGTCGGCGCGAAGAACATCGTGATCGCGACGGGCTCGGACGTGATGCCGCTGAAGGGCGTGGAGATCGACGAGCGGCGCATCGTCTCCTCCACCGGCGCGCTGGAGCTGGACCGGGTGCCCGACCACCTGGTCGTGATCGGCGGCGGGGTGATCGGGCTCGAGATGGGCTCGGTATGGAGCCGGCTCGGCTCCAAGGTGACGGTGGTGGAGTTCCTGGACCGCGTGCTGCCCGGCATGGACGGCGAGGTCTCCAAGAACATGCAGCGCATCCTCAAGAAGCAGGGCCTGGAGTTCCGCCTGTCGACCAAGGTGACGTCGGCCCGGGTCACCAATGCTGGCGTCGCGCTGACGGTCGAGCCGGCGAAGGGCGGCGAGGCCGAGACGATCGAGGCGGACGTCGTCCTGGTGGCGATCGGGCGGCGCCCTTACACCGCCGACTTGGGCCTCGAGGCCGCCGGCGTCGAGACCGACGAGCGCGGGCGGGTGCGCATCGACGGCCACTGGCGGACCAACGTCCCCGGCGTCTACGCGATCGGCGACGTCGTCGAGGGCGCGATGCTCGCCCACAAGGCCGAGGAGGAGGGGGTGGCGGTCGCCGAGGTGATCGCCGGCCAGTCCGCCCACATCAACTACGACGCCATCCCGAACGTCGTCTACACCCATCCCGAGGTGGCCTCGGTCGGCCGCACCGAGGAGCAGCTCAAGGCGGACGGGGTCGAGTACAAGGCCGGCAAGTTCCCGTTCTCGGCCAATGGCCGGGCGCGCGCGATCGCGTCGACCGACGGCTTCGTGAAGGTGCTGGCGGACAAGGCGTCCGACCGCGTGCTCGGGGTGCACATCGTCGGCCCCTTCGCGGGCGAGCTGATCGCCGAGCTGGCGCTCGCGATCGAGTTCGGCGCCTCGGCCGAGGACATCGCTCGCACCTCGCACGCGCATCCGACCCTGACCGAGGCGGTGAAGGAGGCGGCGCTGGCCGTCGACGGCCGGCCGCTGCACATCTGATGGCGGCGCGGGCGGGGGTGCGCGCACCCCCGCGGGCCCTTTCCTTCACGCTGGCGCTGTGCCTCGCCGAGATCCTCGGCATGGCCGGCACCATGGCGTTCCCGGCGCTCCTCCCCGTCTTCTCCTCGCAATGGGCGCTGTCGGCGACGCAGGCCGGATGGCTCAACGGCATCTTCCAGGCCGGCTACGTCGCCGCCGTGCCGGTCCTGGTGACGCTGACCGACCGGGTCGACCCGCGCCGGGTCTATCTCGCCTCGACCGCGCTCGCCGCCGTCTCGCTGGCCGGCTTCGCGCTGCTGGCCGACGGCTTCTGGACCGCGCTGGCGTTCCGCCTCGCGGGCGGCGTGGCGCTCGCCGGCACCTACATGCCGGGGCTGCGCATCCTCGGCGACCATGTCGGCGGGCCGCGGCAGTCGCGCTACCTGTCCTTCTACACCGCGAGCTTCGCGCTCGGCTCGGCCGGTTCGGTGCTGCTCGCCGGGCTCGCGGGCGAGGCCTGGGGCTGGCGCGCGGCCTTCGCGGCCTCGGCGCTCGCCACGCTGGCGGCGCTCGCGATCGTGCTGCGCACGGTTCCGGCGGCGCCGCCCGGCCCGCGCGGGCCGCAGGGCGCGCTGCTGGACTTCCGGCCGGTGCTGCGCAACCGCCCGGCCATGGGCTACATCCTCGCCTACGCCGCCCATTGCTGGGAGCTGTTCGGCTTTCGCGCCTGGATCGTCGCCTTCCTCGCCTTCGCCGCGGCGCTGGAGGCCGGCACGGGCGAGGCCGCGTCCGTGCCGCCGCTGGTGACGGCGCTCGCGACGGGGGTGCTGCTGCTGGGCATGCCGGCCAGCGTGCTCGGCAACGAGGCCGCGATGCGCTGGGGCCGGCACCGCGTCCTCTGCACGGTGATGCTGCTGTCGGCGGCGCTGGCCTGCGTCGTCGGCTTCACCGCCGGGCTGCCGCTATGGGCCGTCGCCGCGGTCGCGGCCCTCTACGGCGTGACCGTCAACCTCGACAGCGCCTCGCTGACCGTGGGGGTCGTCGGCGCCGCCGGCGAAGCGCGGCGTGGCGCCACCATGGCCGTCCACAGCCTGCTCGGCTTCGGGGCGGCCTTCCTGGGCTCGGTCGCCTTCGGCGCCGTCCTGGACGCGGCCGGCGGCGGCACGAGCCGGGCCGCCTGGGGCCTTGCCTTCGCGGCCCTGGGTGCCGTGGTCGCGCTCGGACCGCTGGCGCTGGTCTGGTCGGCCCGGCCATTGCGTTCGGCGGACTGACAGTGAACTCCTAAAATTCGCACGCGTTTATCATGAATTTTGTTCGGTATCATGGAGGCCTGAGAGTGTGCCCTTCGGGTTGGCTAGAACTTACCATGAATAGCGCAGGAACCATCTCCTTGTGGCCAGGTTTCAAAGGCAGGTGATGGAGGAACTATGCTTGTTCGGCGGCAATCATTCGAGTTCTACTCCAGCGACATCGATCGCGTCGGCTATCGCGCGAAATGGCACTGTCATGATCGACATGCCATGCTGCTGTTGCCCGGCATGTGAGAGCTACGCATAAGGGTCGACGGCGTTGCCCGTGAGCAGATCGTCGGGCCCGGGGATGCGCTCGTCCTGGCGCCTGGGGTCCGCCATGCCACTGAAGGAGGGGTCGGAAGGACGCACCATCTGGCCATGTACGCGGACGACCATCTCTCGGAACCGTTACTGGCCGCCGACGCACGTTTCAGGGTAGGGCCGCTGCCGCGGCGGTTGGTGCCGCTCCTGGGATACAGACATTCCAATCCGAGACGTGTCGAACTCGTCGACAGGCTCATCTTCGAGGAGCTGGTCCACGAGCTTCCCGTCATCGGAGCAGGTCCCCGGCGTCGCGGCGCGCTGGCGCAGTCCGTCGCGTCGTTCATCGACACGAACCTGGATTCGTCGCTCGACCTGAACGAACTCGCGGAGCGGTTCTCGATTTCGCGCCGCCATCTGACGCGGCTGTTCCGGAGCGAGTACGGCGTTTCGATCGGCACTTACATCGCCGACCGCAGGGTCGACAAGGCCAAGGACCTGCTGAGGTCCGGCGAAGCGGTCTCGACCGCCGCCTACGAGGTGGGCTTCGAGTCCCCGAGCCATTTCGCCCGGACCTTCCGGCAGATCGTCGGCTTTTCGCCCAAGGAGTACCGCCACCGCCCGCAGGGCGGCAGGTGAGACGCCTACCGCCTCTCCTCGATCGAGGGGCGGGCCGGCCGCAGAAAGCCGAACCCGCCCAGGGCCCCGACGCTCGCCGCCGCGATGGAGACGATTCCCAGGATCTGGAAGGGGTCCAGTCTCTGGTCGAGGATCACGAAGCCGGCGATCGCCGCGACCACCGGATCGAGGCTCATCAGGATGCCGAAGGTCCTGACCGATATGCGGCGCAGCGCGAGGATTTCCGCGACGTATGGGATCAGGGGAAAGAGCATGGCGATGCCGGCGGCCAGGATCACGTCGTCGGCGCCGATGACCGACGAGACCGGGACCACGCCGACCGCGATTCCGATCAATGCCGCCATGGACACGGAGACGGCCAGCCCTTGCAGGCCCGGAAGGGACGAAGCCATGCTGCGTGTCAGCAGGATGTACCCGGCCCAGCAGCCGGCCGCCGCCAGGGCGTAGGCGAAGCCCGTCCATGACCCGACGCCTTCGAGGCTGCCCATCAGCAGGATCATTCCCGCGCCGGCCAGGAGCGGCCACAGGAACTCCGGCCAGCGCCGCGCGCCGGCGACGGCGACGCCCAGGGGGCCGAGGAACTCGATCGCCGTGGCCGTCCCCACGGGAAGGCGCGCGACGGCTTCGAAGTAGCAGAGCGCCATGCCCGCCGTGACGGTGCCCAGGCAAGCGCAGACTCCGATCTGCTTCCAACTCCACGTCCATACGCGCGGCCGGGTCAGGACGAGGAGCGCGATGCCCGCCCAGGCCAGGCGAAGGGCGGCGGTGCCCGCGCCGCCTATCGCATAGGCCAGGGGCACCGAGAGGGCCACGCCGATCTGGGTGGAGGTGACCGACACGAGGGGCAGAACGGCTGCCGCCGCCCCCCGCGCGGCGCCTCCGCCCATCCGGTCCGGCGGCGCTGTCTGGTTCGTCATGAGCGTGCTGGTTCGGCTCGATGGCTCATGAACCCAGCCTAGCGACGCGCCCGCCCCTCCGCGCGCCGGATCGGGCCTAAACACGCGACGGATCAGGCCAGCCGCCCACACCCCGGGGCGGCAGAAGAATCTTCTTTCATTTGAAACCAGCCCGCGCGGTCACGGCTGCGGGGACAGGTTCCGTTTCAAGCAGCGCAGGGTGAGGCTCGACCGGGTCTCCCGGATGCCCGGCAGTTTGTAGAGCTTGTCGCGCAGGAACCGCTCATAACCCGTGGTGCCGGCCACCGCGACTTTGATGATGTAGTCGTATTCGCCCGTCAGCAGGTAAGCCTCGACGACCTCGGGGAACTGCGTGAGTGCATGTTCGAACTTCTTCAGGGTCTCGTCGTCGTGCTTCTCCAGTCTTACCTCGATGATGACTGTGTCGGGCGTGCCGAGCGCGGCTTGGCTGAACAGGGTGACATATTTTTCTATGACCCCGCTTTGCTCCAGTCGGCGCACGCGGTTCCAGCACGGGCTGGGCGACAGGCCGACCTTCTCCGCGAGGTCGAGATTGGTGATCCGGGCGTCGAACTGGAGCACGCGCAGGATGCGACGGTCGATCTCGTCCATGGAGGCCTTCTGTGACACAGAATGATCTTCTATATCACGGTAAAATGTCCAAAAGAAATTCTGAAAGTGTCGGGGCGGCACTAAAAAATCAAAAACCCCGTCTCGGGCGATTGGCCTAGGCTTCGCCTTACGACGAGGCCCGGTCCCGAGCCGCGGCGGCGTCCTGCGGCCTCCGCTGCGGGCTGCCGCACGCCGGGAACGGCAACTCCATAACCTCTTCGTGCGTTCGGGTCGAGCACGACCCCGCGCCGACGGAACGACAGCCGGCCCGTTCGGGCTGCGCCGTTCCGGCGCGTCCGGGGGAGAAGGATCCGTCTGGGAGGAGAATAAATGACGAAACCGACTTCGCTCAGCCTGCACGTTCCGGAGCCGCGGTTTAGACCCGGCGACGAAGTCGACTTCAGCTATCTCCGCATCCCCCCGGCCGGCGCTTCGGACCGGCCGCCCCCGGATGCGCCGACCAGCGAGACGCGCCATCTGACGGAGGGCCTGATCCGCGTGCTCGACGAGCAGGGCAAGGCGGTGGGAAGCTGGAACCCGGAACTGCCCGTCGAGGTGCTGAAGAAGGGGCTGCGGGTCATGATGCTGAACCGCGCCTACGACGAGCGCATGACCGTGGCCCAGCGCCAGGGCAAGACCTCCTTCTACATGAAGTGCACCGGCGAGGAGGCGGTGGCGGCCGCCCAGGGGCTGTCGCTGGAGCGCGACGACATGCTGTTCCCGACCTACCGCCAGCACGGCCTGCTGTTCGCGCGGGACTGGTCGATCGTCGACATGATGTGCCAGGTGTTCTCCAACTCGCGCGACCGCCTCAAGGGCCGGCAGATGCCGGTCTTCTACTCCAGCCGCGAGGCCGGCTTCTTCTCGATCTCGGGCAATCTCGGGACGCAGTTCTCCCAGGCGGTCGGCTGGGCGATGGCGTCGGCCTACAAGGGCGACAACCGGATCGCGGCCGCCTGGATCGGCGACGGCGCGACGGCGGAAGGCGACTTCCACTACGCCCTGACCTTCGCCTCGGTCTACCGCGCCCCGATCGTCCTCACGGTCGTCAACAACCAGTGGGCGATCTCCGGCTATCACGGCGTGGCCGGCGGCGAGCAGGCGACCTTCGCCGACCGGGCGCTCGGCTACGGCATCCCGGGCCTGCGCGTCGACGGCAACGACTTCCCGGCGGTGTGGGCCGCGACCCGTTGGGCCTCCGAGCGGGCGCGCCGCAATCTCGGGCCGACGCTGATCGAGCTCTTCACCTACCGCGCGGCCGCCCATTCGACCAGCGACGACCCGTCGAAGTACCGCCCCGCGGACGAGGCGAAGAAGTGGCCGCTCGGCGACCCGATCGACCGGCTGCGCCAGCATCTCGTCGTCGAGGGCCACTGGTCCGAGGACGAGCACCAATCCCTCCAGGACGAGCTGACGGCACAGGTCCGCGAGGCGGCCCGGGAGGCGGAGAGCTACGGCACGCTGGGCAGCGGCGACCGCCCCAGCCCCAGCACGATGTTCGAGGACGTCTTCAAGGAGACGCCCTGGCACATCCGGCGCCAGCGCCAGGAAGCGGGGATCTGACGATGGCGACGATGAACATGATCCAGGCGCTGAACTCCGCCATGGACGTCATGCTCGGACGTGACGACGACGTCGTGATCTTCGGCGAGGACGTGGGCTATTTCGGCGGCGTGTTCCGCTGCACCGACGGGCTTCAGAAGAAGTACGGCCGCCAGCGCGTCTTCGACACCCCGATCGCCGAGGGCGGCATCGCCGGCGTCGCGGTGGGCATGGGCACCTACGGCCTGCGGCCGGTGATGGAGATCCAGTTCGCGGACTACATCTATCCCGCGATCGACCAGCTGATCTCCGAGGCGGCGCGCATCCGCTACCGGACCGGCGGCGAGTGGTGGGTGCCGATGACCCTGCGCTCGCCCTATGGCGGCGGCATCTACGGCGGCCAGACCCACAGCCAGAGCCCGGAGGGCATCTTCACCCATGTCGCCGGGCTGAAGACCGTGATCCCGTCCAACCCCTACGACGCCAAGGGCCTCCTCATCAGCGCGATCGAGGACGACGACCCCGTCGTCTTCTTCGAGCCGAAGCGCCTCTACAACGGGCCGTTCGAGGGCTATCACGACAAGCCCGTGCGGCCGTGGTCGAAAGACCCGTCCAGCGACGTCCCCGAGGGCTACTACAAGGTCCCGCTGGGCAAGGCGGCGGTGGTCCGCCAGGGCGAGGCGGTGACCGTGCTGGCCTACGGCACCATGGTCCACGTGGCGCTCGCGGCCGCGGCCGACAGCGGCGTGGACGCCGAGGTGATCGACCTGCGCACGCTGCTGCCGCTCGACATCGAGACCGTGGTGCAGTCGGTGGAGAAGACCGGCCGCTGCGTGATCGTGCACGAGGCGACGCGCACCGGCGGCTACGGGGCCGAGCTGTCGGCCCTCGTCCAGGAGCACTGCTTCTTCCATCTCGAAGCGCCGATCCTCCGGGTCACCGGCTGGGACACCCCCTACCCGCACGTCTTCGAATGGGAGTATTTCCCGGGCCCGCGCCGCGTCGCGGAGGCCCTTCGCCACGTGATGGAGGCCTGACCGATGGGACGCTACGTCTTCAAACTGCCGGATGTCGGCGAAGGGATCGCCGAGGCCGAGATCGTCAACTGGCACGTCGCCGTCGGCGACACGATCGACGAGGACCAGCCGCTGGTCGACGTGATGACCGACAAGGCGACGGTGGAGATCACCTCGCCGGTGGCGGGGAAGATCACGGCGCTCAACGGCAACCCGGGCGAGCGGCAGGCGATCGGGTCGGCGCTCGTCGTGCTGGAGGTGGAAGGCCCGGGCAATGCCGCCGAGGAGGCTCCGGCCCCCGCGGCGGAACCGGCGGCCGCCGAGGCGGCGCCCGCGCAGGCTCCCGCCGCAGCACCGGCTCCCGCGCCGGTCGCCGAGCCGGCTCCGGCGCGCGTGCCGTTCCAGGCGCCGCCCTCGCGGCCCGCGGCCCGGACAGCTTCCCCCGCCACCGCCCCTGCCGCGCCCCGCGCGCCCGGCGACAAGCCGATCGCCTCGCCGGCCGTGCGCGGCCGCGCCTGGGACCTCGGGATCGAGCTGCAGTTCGTCCCCGGCACCGGCCCGGGCGGCCGCATCACGCACGAGGATCTGGACGCCTATGTCGCCTCGCGCGGCCAGCCGGTCGCCGGCGGCGGCCGCGGCCTCGTGCAGAAGCACGGGGTCGAGGAGATCAAGGTGATCGGCCTGCGCCGCCGCATCGCCGAGCGTCTCCAGGACACCAAGCGGCGCATCCCGCACTTCTCCTATGTCGAGGAGGTGGACGTCACCGCGCTGGAGGAGCTGCGCGTGCACCTGAACGGCGAGCGGCGGGGCGACCGCCCGAAGCTGACCCTGCTGCCGTTCCTGGTCCGCGCCCTGGTCACGGTGCTGGCGCGCCGTCCGCAGATCAACGCCGTCTACGACGACGCCGGCGGGGTCGTGTACCGCTACGAGGCGGTCCATGCCGGCATCGCCACCCAGACGCCGTCCGGGCTGATGGTCCCGGTCCTGCGGCATGCCGAGGCGATGGACGTCTGGACCTGCGCGGCCGAGATCTCGCGCCTCGCGGCGGCCGCGCGCGAAGGCAAGGCGAAGCCCGACGAGCTGTCCGGCTCGACGATCACCATCACCAGCCTGGGCGCGATGGGCGGCATCGTCTCGACGCCGGTCATCAACTCGCCCGAGGTCGCGATCGTCGGCGTCAACAAGATCGTCGAGCGTCCGGTCGTCCGCCAGGGCCAGGTCGTCGTCCGCAAGATGATGAACCTGTCCTCTTCCTTCGACCACCGCATCGTCGACGGCTGGGACGCGGCGGAGTTCGTGCAGGACGTCAGGAGCGTGCTGGAGCAGCCCGCCACCCTCTTCATGGAAGGACTGTGATGACCCGGATCAATACCAAGGTCCTCGTCGTCGGCGGTGGCCCGGGCGGGTACGTGGCGGCGATCCGGGCCGGCCAGCTCGGCCTCGAGACGACGCTCGTCGAGGCCGGCCGGCTGGGCGGCACCTGCCTGGTCAAGGGCTGCATCCCGTCCAAGGCGCTGATCCACGTCGCCGACCGCTTCGCCTCCATGGCCGAGGCGGCCGACGGCGGCCGGATCGGCATCCGGCTGTCGGCGCCGCCGGCGCTCGACCTGGCCGAGGCCGTCGGCTGGAAGGACGGGATCGTCGACCGCCTCAGCGGCGGCGTCGCCGGCCTGCTCCGCAAGGCCAAGGTCCGCGTCGTCGAGGGCACGGCCGTCTTCTCCGACGCCAAGACCTGTTCGGTGGAGACCAAGGACGGCACGGTCACGATCACGGCCGAGAACGTCGTGCTCGCCGCCGGGTCGGAGCCGGTCGAGATCCCGGCCCTGCCGTTCGGCGGCGACGTGCTCTCCTCGACCGAGGCGCTGGCCCTGCAGGAGCTGCCGCGCCGCCTCGTCGTGGTCGGCGCCGGCTATATCGGCCTGGAGCTCGGCTCCGCGTTCCGCAAGATGGGGTCGGAGGTGACCGTCGTGGAGGCCCGCGACCGCATCCTGCCGATCTACGACGACGCTCTGACGGCGCCGGTGCAGCGCTGGCTCGAGAAGGCGGGCGTGCGCGTCCACCTGAACGCGTCGGCCATGGGCCTGGAGGGCGAGGCGGGCGACCGGGCGCTGGTGGTGCGCACCGCGGACGGCGAGGTCCGCATCCCCGCGGACAAGGTGCTGGTGACCGTGGGCCGGCGCCCGCGCGTCTCGGGCTGGGGGCTGGAGACCATGGCGGTCGACATGGCCGGCCCGTTCGTCAAGGTGGACGACCAGTGCCGGACCTCCATGAAGGGCGTGTGGGCGATCGGCGACCTCGTCGGCGAGCCCATGCTCGCGCACAAGGCCTCGGCCCAGGGCGAGATGGTGGCCGAGCTGATCGCCGGGCACCGGCGGCACTTCACCCAGGCCATTCCGAGCGTCTGCTTCACCGAGCCCGAGATCGTGAGCGTCGGGCTGATGCCGCACGAGGCCGAGAAGCTGGGCATGGGCGTGAAGTCCGGGATCTTCCCCTTCTCCGCCAACGGCCGCGCCATGACGCTGGAGGCGGGGGAGAACGGCGGCTTCGTCAGGATGGTCGCGCGCGCGGACAACCACCGGCTGGTCGGCATCCAGGCCGTCGGCGCCCATGTGTCCGAGCTGTCGAACCAGTTCGTCCACATGCTGGAGGTCGGCAGCGTGCTGGAGGACGTGGCCGGCACCGTGTTCTTCCACCCCTCGCTGGGCGAGGCGGTGCACGAGGCCTCGCTCCGGGTGCTCGGGCACGCGCTCCACATCTGAGGCCACGCGAACGTCCTCGCGGCGACGCGGCCCCGCGCCACCCGGCGCGGGGCCGTCCCGTCTTCAGGGCTCGCGGCTGCGCGCGCGCGGGTGGGCCTTGTCGTACAGCTCCATCAGCCGGTCGGCCTCGACCTCGGTGTAGCGCTGGGTGGTGCTGAGGCTGGCATGGCCGAGCAGGTCCTGGATCGCGCGCAGGTCGCCACCGTCGGCCAGCAGATGGGTGGCGAAGCTGTGCCGCAGCGCATGCGGCGTCGCCGTGTCCGGAAGGCCCATCAGGTGGCGCACCTGCTCCATGGCCCGGCGCGCGACCCGGCCGTCGAGCCGGCCCCCCCGCGCGCCCACGAACAGCGGCCCGTCGGCGGGCAGCGCGAACGGGCAGGCGGCGACGTAGTCCTCGACCGCCCGGCGCACTTCCGGCAGCACGGGCACGACCCGCTCCTTCGAGCCCTTGCCGACCACGCGCAGCAGGTCGCCCGCCGGCAGGTCGCGCCGGTCGAGCGCCAGCGCCTCGCCGATGCGCAGCCCGCAGCCGTAGAGCAGGGTGAACAGCGCCCGGTCGCGTCGGCCGATCCAGGGGGCCGTGGCGGTCTCCTCCGCCGTGGCCGGCAACGCCAGCGCATCCGCCTCGGCGAGCGGGCGGGGCAGGGGCCGCGCCTGGCGGGGAGAGGTGATCGTGCCGACGGCGGCGTTGTGCAGCCGGCCCGTCCGGTCGAGCCAGCGGAAGAACCCCCGCACCGCCGCGAGGGCCCGCGCCCGGGTCGGCGCGCCGGCGCCCTCGCCCGCGCGCCGGGCGAGCCAGGCGCGGAAATCCGCGACGCCGATGCCGGCCAGGTCGGCGAGCGCCGGCGGGCGGCCGAGATGCCCGGCCAGGAAGCCCAGGAAGGTCGCGACGTCGCGGCTGTAGCCGGCCAGCGTGTTCGCCGATACCCGGCGCTCGCTCTCCAGGAAGCGCCGCCAATCCCCGAAGGCGGCGGCGACGTCCTCGCGCCACGAGAGGCCGGTCAGGCCGGCAGCTCCAGCCATCCCCGGATGCACCGCTCGATGACGCGGGCGAGGAAGCCGACCAGCTCCGTGCCCTGGCCCTGGTGGAACATGTCGGGGTCGCGCGCGCCGAAGGCCAGCAGCCCGGGCGGCGTGTCGTCGCTGATGTGCAGCCGGATCAGCGCTTCCGAGCGTACCAGCCCGGCCGCCGAGCCGTAGAGCGCGGGATCGCCCTCGATCCCGCCGCGCAGCAGCAGGTCCCGGCGGCCGAGGATGCCGGCGACCATCCCCTCCTCGACCACCCGCACGCCGGACTTGTGGACGTGCGGGATGTCCTGCCCGTTCGACTCGACCACCAAGCAGGCGACGTCGAGGTCGAGCAGGACCGCCAGCTCGGTCGTGACCGTCTGGATCAGCTGCTCGAAGCTGCGCGCGTCCAGGAGGAACAGGATCGCCGCATGGATGCGGTTCTGGTTGTTCAGGTTGGCCCGGGTCGTGCCGATCAGCTCGCGCTGCTGTTCCTTCAGCCGCTCGACCTCCTGGCGCAGCCGCTCCACCATGAAGTACTGGAAGTCGACGACCCCTTCGCCGCGGTCCTGCCGCGGCGGGGTCAGGTGCTGTACGAGGTCCGGCCGGTCGGCGAGGAAGCCGGGGTTGGCGCGCAGCCAGGCGGCCACCGTCTCGGCCGTCGGTTCGGGAGCGGCCCGCCTGCCGTATCCGCCCGGCTCCGTCATCGGCGTGGCGCCGTCCTGGTCCATGCCCACCGGCCCGTCACTTCCGCAGGATCGACTGGCCGGTCTTCTGCCAGTCCGCGACGAACTGGGCGAGGCCCTTGTCGGTCAGGGGATGGTGGTAGAGCTGGCGCAGCACCGCCGGCGGCAGGGTCGCGACATGGGCGCCCATCTTCGCCGCCTCGACGACGTGGACGGGGTTGCGCACCGAAGCCACCAGCACCTCGGTCGAGAGACCGGGATACTGGTTGTAGATCTGCACGATGTCGGAGATCAGCGACAGCCCGTCGGACCCGATGTCGTCCAGCCGGCCGATGAAGGGCGACACGAAGGTGGCGCCGGCCTTGGCGGCCAGGATCGCCTGCGCGGCCGAGAAGCAGAGCGTGACGTTGACCATCGTGCCGGAGGACGACAGGATGCGGCAGACCTTGAGGCCGGCCGGCGTAAGGGGCACCTTCACCGCGATGTTGGGGGCGAGCCGGGCGAGGTGGCGGCCTTCCTCGAGCATGGTATCGAAATCGGTCGCGGCGACCTCGGCGCTGACCGGGCCGGGGACGATCTCGCAGATCTGCCCGATCAGCTCGATGAAGTCGCGGCCGGACTTGGCGACCAGCGAGGGGTTGGTGGTCACGCCGTCCAGCAGCCCGGTCTCGGCCAAGTCGCGGATCTCGTCCAGGTCGGCGGTATCGATGAAGAACTTCATGAGGAACGCGTCCTTGTCCAAGCTTTCGCGTGATCCGTACCGGTTCGGCGGCATCCTTTCCGCTCGCCGCACGCGGCCGGCAGTCTAGCCCATGGCCGGAGATCGCGCCAGTTCCGCACCCGGCCCGCTGTTCGGCGGCCCGGACGAGATGCCGGCGGCGGACCGCCCCGCGCCGCCCGACCGGGCGGCGGACCGCGTCCGGGTCCTGCTGCCGCTGCCCCTGCCCGGGGCCTACGACTACCGCCTGCCGCCGGACGTCCCGGCCGGCCCCGGCGATTACGTCGAGGTCCCGCTCGGTCCGCGCCGGGTGGTCGGCGTCGTCTGGGCCGAAGGCGGCGGCGGGATCGAGGACGGGCGCCTGCGGCCGATCCTCCGACGCTTCGACGTGCCGCCGATGCCCGAGGTGCAGCGGCGGTTCGTCGACTGGGTGGCGGCGTATACCATGGCGCCGGCCGGAGCGGTACTGAAGATGGCGCTCGGCTCGGCCGCCGGGCTGGAGCCGCCGCGTCCGGTCACGGCCTACCGCCTGTCCGACGCCCCGCGCCCCCCCGGCTTCAAGGCGACGCCCGCCCGCAGGCGGGTGCTGGAGATCCTGTCAGACGGGCCGCCGCGCGGGGCGGCCGAGCTCGCGCTCGAGGCCGGGTGCGGCATCGGCGTGGTCCGGGGGCTGGCGGACGCCGGCGTGCTGGAGCCGGTGGCGATGCGGGTGAGCGAGGCGCGGCGCGACCCGGACTGGGCGCTCCCCGGCCCGGTGCTGTCGGGGCCGCAGCGGGACGCGGCGCAGGCGCTGCGCGCCAAGGTGCGGGCCGGGGACTACGGCGTCACGCTGCTGGACGGGGTCACCGGCTCGGGCAAGACCGAGGTCTATTTCGAGGCGGTCGCGCAGGCGCTGGAGGCCGGCCGGCAGGTGCTCGTCCTGCTGCCGGAGATCGCGCTGTCCGCGCAGTGGCTGACGCGGTTCGAGGCCCGGTTCGGCGCCCCGCCCGACCTGTGGCACTCCGACCTGACGCCCCATCAGCGCCGCACCACCTGGCGCGCGGTCGCGACCGGGCAGGCGCGCCTCGTCGTCGGCGCGCGCTCGGCGCTGTTCCTGCCGTTCCCCGACCTCGGCCTGATCGTCGTCGACGAGGAGCACGAGGGCGCGTTCAAGCAGGAGGACGGCGTCATCTACCACGCCCGCGACATGGCCGTGGTGCGGGCGCATCTCGGCCGCGTCCCGATCGTGCTGGTGTCGGCGACGCCGTCGCTGGAGACGGTCGCCAACTGCGAGGCCGGGCGCTACGAGCGGCTCGACCTGCCGTCGCGCCACGGCAACGCCGTGCTGCCGGAGATCCGGCTGATCGACATGCGCGCCGACCGGCCGGAGCGCGGCCGCTGGCTCGCCCCGTCGCTGCGCGACGCGCTGGCGCGCACGCTGGAGGGCGGCGAGCAGGCGATGCTGTTCTTGAACCGGCGGGGCTACGCGCCGCTGACCTTGTGCCGGGCCTGCGGCTTCCGGCTGCAATGCCCGAACTGCACGGCGTGGCTGGTCGAGCACCGGCTCGCCGGCCAGCTGCGCTGCCATCACTGCGATCACTGCGTCAAGCTGCCCGATTCATGCCCGTCCTGCGGCACCGGGGGCAGCCTCGCCGCCTGCGGCCCCGGCGTCGAGCGCGTGGCCGAGGAGGCGGCCTTCCTGTTCCCCGAGGCCCGCATCGCGATGATGACCAGCGACACGCTGTTCGGCCCGCATGCGGTGGAGGAGTTGGTGCGCAAGGTCACCGGCCACGAGATCGACCTGCTGATCGGGACGCAGATGATGGCCAAGGGCCACCATTTCCCGCTGCTGACGCTGGTCGGCGTCGTCGACGCCGATCTCGGGCTCCAGGGCGGCGACCTGCGGGCGACCGAGCGCACCTTCCAGCTCCTGAGCCAGGTCGCCGGGCGGGCGGGGCGCGGCGACCGGCCGGGCACCGTGTTCCTGCAGACCTACATGCCCGAGCATCCCGTGATGCAGGCGCTGCTGGACACCGACCGCGACGCCTTCCTCGCCAGCGAGGCGCGGGAGCGGATCGCGGCCGGGATGCCGCCCTACGGGCGCCTGGCGGCGTTGATCGTCTCGGGCGAGGACATGGAGGCGGTCGACGCGGTGGCGCGCCGGCTCGGCCGCACCGCGCCCCGGATGGACGCGGTCCAGGTGCTCGGGCCGGCGCCGGCCCCTTTCGCGCTGTTGCGCGGGCGCCACCGGCGCCGGCTGCTGCTGAAGGCGCCCCGCGGCGTGCAGGTCCAGTCCCTCGTCGCCCGCTGGCTGGACCAGGTGCCGGTCCCGGGCTCGGTCAGGGTCCAGGTCGACGTCGACCCGTACAGCTTCCTATAGAAGAACCGGAAACCCCTTCTCCCGGAGGGAGAAGGGGGGGCCCGCCGCGCCAGCGGCGGGAGGATGAGGGGTTACGTCCCCCTCCAGCCTGAACCTGTGCTTCCCCAGGTCCGGGGCCGGATCAGGACGCGGTCAGGTTCGGCCGGGCCGACGCCTCGCGGCGCGGGCGGATGCGCCAGATGGTCAGGCATTCGCCCGCCGTGTGGCCGCTGCCGATCCCGTGCCAGCCATGGCTGTCGTTGAACAGCAGCGTGTAGCGTCCCTGGCGGTCGCGCTCGAAGCTGAAGACCGGCCGGGCGATCCGGGGCAGCCTGACCTGCAGCCGGTCGAAGTCCGGGCCGGTCTGCCGCGCCACCGATTCCCACAATCCGCGCGCGAGCCGCGGGTCGGCGATCTCGTAGAACTCCTGCAAGTCGCTCGGAGTAAATCGCGCGAGGCTGAATGCAATGACTGACACGGAATGCCTCATCCACAGCTCGGGTGTGTTCTCGTAGAGAATTGCCCGTGTTTGGTTAAGGCACGCTTAATGTTAATGGGCGGAACCCGGAAATCCTCTTCCCGGACCCCGGGACGGGTTCCGGCCCGGGTTCCGCTCCGGCCGCCGCGTCAGGCGTTGATGCCCTTCATGCCCTCGGCGGGGTAGCGCTCGCCGGCGGTGGCGCCGGGCGGGAAGGCGGCTTCCAGGCGCTCCATGTCCGTCGCCGTCAGCCGCACCTCGGCCGCCCCGCAGTTCTCGTCGAGGTACTTGCGCCGGCGCGTGCCGGGAATCGGCACGATGTCCTCGCCCTGGGCGAGCAGCCAAGCCAGCGCGATCTGGCCGGGCGTGCAGCGCCGTTCCTGCGCGATCGCGCGGACCAGTTCGAGGCGCGCGAGGTTGGCCTCGAGGTTGGCGTCCTGGAAGCGCGGGTTGGCCCGTCGGAAATCCTCGGGCGACAGCGTGCCGGCGTCGCGGATCGTTCCGGTCAGGAAGCCGCGCCCCAGCGGGCTGTAGGCGACGAAGGCGACGCCGAGATCGCGGCACGCCGGCAGCACGCCGTCCTCGGGATCGCGCGTCCACAGCGAGTACTCGCTCTGGACGGCGGCGACGGGATGGACGGCATGGGCCCGGCGCAGCGTCGCGGCGGAGACCTCGCACAGCCCGATCGCCCGGACCTTGCCCGCGGCGACCAGCTCCGCCAGCGTGCCGACGGTCTCCTCGATCGGCACGTCCGGGTTCACGCGGTGGACGTAGTAGAGGTCGATGACGTCGGTGCGCAGCCGGCGCAGCGAGGCGTCGCAGGCCTCGCGGATGTAGTCGGGGCTGTTGTCGATCCTGCGCGAATAGCCCATGTCGCGCGAACGGAAGATGCCGAACTTCGTGGCGACGACGACCCGGTCGCGCCGGCCGCGCAGGAACGCGCTCAGGAGCTCCTCGTTGTGGCCGTGGCCGTAGGTGTCGGCGCTGTCGTAGAAGGTCACGCCCTTCTCGAAGGCGTATTCCAGGGTCGACAGCGATTCCGCGTCGTTGCTCTCGCCGTAGAACTCGGACATGCCCATGCAGCCGAGCCCGAGGGCGGAGACGGAGAGGCCGCTGAGGCCGAGATTGCGTGTCTGCACCGTGATGTCCTCCGTGCGGGCCTCAGTAACCCTGCCGCCTGCTTTTCGTTGCCCAGTCCGGGTCGGAGCCGATGGTGCCCGCTTCGCTCCACCGCGCCTTCGGCACCTCGCTCACGTAGACCGTGACCTTGTCGAGGGGGCATTTCAGGACGTCGACCGTCGTCCGGGTCAGGCTCTCCATCAGCTCGCGGGCCTTGTCGTCCGTGATGCCGGTCCAGGTCGTGACTTCGATGATGGGCATGGTTTCCTCCGTCAGGGTATCAGCTTCGGGTTTCGAGTTCGAGGAACGAGGGCTTTTCCAGCTTGAGCTGGGCGTGGATGTCGCCGCCCAGGCCGAACAGGCCGATGGCGCCGCCGTGGCTGCGCTGGTAGCTCATCCACAGTAGGACCACGTTGACGATGCGATTGATGTCCGGGCGGCTGGCGTCCGGGCGGTCGGCCCGTGGAAAGGGGTCGGGCAGCACGGCCTCGTGCCGGCCACGGCCGTGCCGGTCGGTCGCGAAGGCGTTGGGGATGCCGAGCGGGCCCGGGCGCGTCGGCCCGGCGGGATCGAGGTCGCGCTGGCGCAGCGACATCACGGTGTAGAGGCTGTTGGGGATCAGCCCCTCGAACTCCAGTTCGAACCGGGCCGTCCGCGCGTCGGGCGCCACGGTCGCGCCGACCTGCCCGCGCGCCCGGACCCAGGCGCCCAGCGTCACGGGCTCGGTCGTCGCCCGCCCGTCCTCGGGCCGCAGGTCCGGGATGGGCACCTGGTGGAAGGGATGGCTGGGCCGCACGATCCGCTCCGCGTCGGGAAGCTGCTCCGGCGCGAACACCATCGGGTAGTTGTGGCAGGGCAGCGGCAGGGGCAGCGTGTGCAGCACCAGCGCCGCGTCCGCGGCCGACAGCTCCGGGCCGAGTTCGCGCAGGATGCGGTAGGGGCGCTGCTGGCCGAAGGGCGGCAGCGGGCTGTCGGCGGCGACGATCGCCCGGCCCCATGGCGACGTCGTGGTGCCGTCCGGCCCCGCCCGGTTGATGCGGCCGATCACGATGAAGTTGCCGTCGGCGTCCATCACCTCGCTCGGGGGGTATGTCGGGCCCTGGGTGGTGACGCTGAGGTCGAGGATGGCGGTCCGCGTCATCGGGGGTCCTTCTCGGCAGGGACGGCGGCGGGGCCGGTGGCGCGCAGCAGCAGCCAGCCGGCGGCGGCGATGCCGGCCGTCGAGGCGGCGGAAACGCCCGGCCAGGCCGCCGCTTCCCAGACCGGGCCGAGTGCCGCGGTCGAGAGGCCGCCGGACAGGATGCACACGAGGAAGTAGAAGGAGGTCGCCGTGCCGCGCCGGTCGGCCGGGACCGCCTCGGCGAGCAGTGCGAAGACGACGGGCTGGCACACGAACACGCCGAGGAACAGCAGCGCCACGCCGGTGGCGACGGCGGCGAGCGTGCCCGCGACCAGCAGCACCGCCTGCGCCGCCAGCATCAGCGCCAGCCCCGCCAGCATCACCGGGCGCGCGCCCAGCACCGGCAGCAGCCGGCCCGACAGCGGGGCGCCGAGCACGGCGGTCAGGCCGGCGAGGCTGATCCAGCCGACCTCGCCCGTCCCCGCGCCGAAAGGCGGCCCGGCGAGATGATAGGTCAGCATCGAGGTCGGCCCGAGATAGCCGGCGAACAGCGCGAAGCCGGTCGCGAGCAGCCATGCGACGCGCCGCCGCGCCAGCAGCCCGAGTGCTGCGCCGTAGGTCCGGCGGAGACCCTGGCGCGGCAGGGTGGTGAGGTGGGTGGTGAGACGGGGATCGTTCCCGGGCAGCAGGCGCAGCGCCGCCGCGAGCAGCGCGAACAGCGCCGCGGCGCCGAGGAAGGTCGTGCGCCAGCCGACGGCTTCGGCCGCGACGCCCGGCGCCCATCGCCCGAGGATCATGCCGGCCACCGCGGCGCCGATCGCGATGCCGAGATGCAGGCCCGTGCGGCCGGGCGGGGCCGTGCGTGCCACCAGCGCGAACACCGCGGCCGGGACGGCGGCCGCGGCGACGCCGAACGCCGCGGCGAAGCAGAGGAAGGCCGTGAAGCCGCCCGCGAGCGCCATTGCCAGCGCGAAGACGGCCTGGCCGAGCGCGCCGGCGACGGCGAGGCCGCGGCCCGGATGCCGGTCGGCCAGCGGCCCGAACGCGAAGAAGGCGAGGCCGTAGGCGATGCCCGTCGCCGTGAAGGCGAGCCGCGCTTCGGTGGCGCCGACGCCGAGCGCGCCGGCGATCTCCGGGAACAGCGGCTGGGTCATGTAGACGCCGGCCGACGGCAGGGCGGCGGCTGCGGCGATCACCAGCAGGCCGGCCGGGGCCGCCGGGGTCATCGGCGACGATGGGGCCGCCGGGGCGGGGCCGGCAACGGCGATCGGTGCGGTCGTCATGGCGGTCGTTTCCCGGCCGGGCGTCAGAGCGCGGCCGACGCGCCGCCGTCGACCTGCAGCGTCGCCCCGGTGATGTGGGACGCGGCGGGCGAGGCGAGGAACGCGATGGCGTCGGCGACGTCCTCCGGCCGGCCGATCCGGCCGAGCGGGGACTTCGCCGCGGCCATGCCGGTGACGTCCGCGGCGGTCGCCCCGAAGCGCCGGCCGAGCGCCTCGGCCAAGCCGTGCCACAGCGGCGTCTCGGTAGCCCCGGGGTTGACGGCGTTGACCCGCACCCCCGATGCGCCGAGATCGCGCGAGATCGCCTTGGCGAATGCGGACAGCGCCGCGACCACCGTGCTCGCGGCCGGGAACAGGGGGTCGGGCTCGCGGGCGAAGGCGCCGTTCACGAACACGATCGATCCGCCGCGCCGCGCCGCCATGTCCCGCGCGACCTCCCGGGTCAGGCGGATCGTGCCGAGCAGCTTGCCGCCGAGCGCCGCCTCCCAGTCCGCGTCCGCCGTCTCGAGCAGCGGCGCCGGCATCACGTCGCCGGCGCAGTGGATCAGGACGTCGACCGGACCGACCGCCTCGCGTATCGCGGCCAGCGCAGCCGCTGTGGACGCCGCGTCGGCGATGTCGATCTTGCGCAGATGGAACTCCGCCAGCGGGCTGGCGGCGGACAGGTCGTCCCAGGCGGCGGCAAGGCGCGCCTCGTCCCGCCCCAGCAGGACCACCCTGGCCCCGTCGGCGGCGAGCCGGCGCGCCACGGCCCGGCCGATCCCGCCCGTGGCGCCGCTGATGGCCGCGACCCGTCCCGTCAGCGGCCGGGCGTTCTCGATCCCCGGCCCGGCCAGCGGCCGGGCGTTCTCGATCCCTGGCCCGGCCAGCGGCCGGGCGTTCTCGACTCCCGCCCCGGCCGGCAGCCGGGCGTTCCCGGTCCCGCTCACGGCGCGATCCTCCGGTAGATCCGGGTGTAGAGGCCGGCCGCGCCGCCGGTGATGTAGGTGTCGCCGGCTTCCTGGACGATCCGGCGATACTCCTCCGTCGCGAAGACCTGCGAATAGGAGTCGGGATCGGTGCTGAAGCCGGCGAGGAACATCACCCCCGGCTCGGTGCTGAGCAGCGAATGATACGACAGGAAGACCTCCACCTCGGGGGCGCGGCGGACGACGCCGTAGATGGTCCGGTCGCGCCATTCCCGATAGTCCGGGTAGACCGGCGGCTTCACCTCGACATGGCGCATCTGGAGGTAGGGGGTCTCGGGCAGCGGGGTCGGGCAGGGCTTCACCGACTCCACGTAGCCGAGGACCTGGCGGCGCCAGTCCGCGGCGAGGTGCGGGGCGAACGCGGCTTCGAGACGGGGCCAGGCCGGGCTGCACGCCGCCAGGTCCTCCAGGCGCTCCAGCCCGGCCAGTTCCATCACGCTGGTGCCGTCCAGGCTCAGGAACACGCCGCGGCGCTCCGCCGGAAGGTCGTTCGAACTGCGTGCCCACCGGGTGGCCAGCTCCTCGGCCCGGTTCGGCAGCGGGGTGATCTCGGTGACGGCAACGAGCCTCGCCGACATGGTTGTCTCCCATTGCTCTCGTGATGGCGCCGGGACGGTGCGGCGGTGCCGGCCGACGGTTGTGTTACCGTCATGCCGTTGCCTGCATGATTGAGTGTTAGTGCTTCGTCACGGCGTAGGATTGAAATATGTCTGATTTTATCCCGTGTCAACAGATTTTCATAAAATAGGCTTTAATTTTACAAGGTTGAAATATGACGAGTCCTATGAATGCTATCGAATGCGATTGTCGTTGCCCCGCGATTGTCTTTGGTGCTTCCTGGATACGCCAAGGCGAATCGACGCATACCCAAGTATTCGGCCTGTCCGTGGCGGCGCCCATAGGCGCACGGAACGGCAAAATCAAGCTACCGATGCAGATGGATTCTTTCGTTCGATCCGCGAAATATGCGCTCTAGGCGCGAGTCGGGGCATCAGGCCATCACGGCAGGTAGAAAACAAGTTGCGGACATTCGGTAACGAGTGCCATCCTGTGCCTCGAGCAAAACCAAAGGGCGCAAACAAGGGCCCTGGGCCAGGAACGCGTGCGTCAGCCGAAGAGCGAAGGCTCGAAGTTCACCGGCAAAGAGGAGAGTTGCATGAAGATTTGGTTCCGCAGGCTCTGCGTCGCGGCGGGCCTCGGCGCGGCCGTCTGGTCCGCGCCGTCGAACGCCCAGGACGTCCAGGTCAATTCCTATGCCCTGCAGCCCATGACCGTCGAGAACAACGGCGTGATCGAAGGGCCGGTGGCGCAGCTCGTCCACGAGATGCTGAAGGCGGCCGGGGTCGACCAGCAGATCCCGGCGGTGCCGGTCGCGCGCCTGCTCGCGACGATGGAGCAGGGTGGCATCATCGGGTTCCCGCTGGCCCGCAACCCCGAGCGCGAGCCGAAGTACCAGTGGATCGTGCAGGCCTACAAGGACGGCTTCAGCTTCGCGACGATCGCCCCCGACGCCGCGGTCGACAGCTTCGAGGACGCGCAGAAGCTGACGGCCGTCACCGTCAACAACAACAGCGCCCCGTTCAACATGCTGAACCGGAACGGCTTCACCAACCTGGACATCGCCAATTCCGAGCAGCTCAACGCCGCCAAGCTCTACGCCGGCAACGTCGACGCCTGGTTCTCGGTGGCGTCCGGCTTCAAGCCGATCGCGACCTCGCAGGGCCTCGATGCCGGCAAGCTCGTGATCGGCAAGCCCGTGCAGGACATCAGCGTGTGGGTGGTCGGCTCCAAGGACATCCCCGCCGAGATCGTCGAGAAGATGCGGGCCCGCTTCGACGAGATGGTCAAGAGCGGCGAGTACGACGCGATCATGAAGGACGTGCTGCCGCCGGGCTGACGCCCGTACCGCCCGGCCTGCGTCGGAACGCATCGCGGGGGAGCCCACCGGCTCCCCCGCAGCCGTTTCCGGCCTGCCGCTCACGCCCGCGGACCCGCGGCTTCCGGCCATTCCGTCGCACCCGCGTACGGGGCTAGACGAGGTTGCGCCGCGAGTTTCGGTGTGTTATGTGACCGCTCGCCGCTTGGGAGGGGGTCTGCCCATGCGTCTCTCCTCCTATTGGCCCTGAAAAATCAAACAGGTCTACGGACTGAACCGAGGTACCAGGTGGCATCCCAAGGTACAGGCGTATCCGGGCTGGCAGGGCGGTACGCGTCTGCCCTGTTCGAGCTTGCGGATGAGAACAAGGCTCTGGACCAGACCGCGAGCGATCTGACCAGCCTGAAGCGAATGCTCGCCGAGAGCCCCGATTTCGCCCGCATGGTGCGCAGCCCGATGCTGTCGCGCGCCGAGCAGGCGAAGGCCGTGGACGCCATCATGGTGGCCGCGGGCTTCTCCGAGCTGACCCGCCGTTTCGTCGGCCTCGTGGCCCGCAACCGCCGCCTGTTCGCGCTGCCGGCGATGACCGACCAGTTCCTGGCGGAACTCGCCCGGCGCCGCGGCCAGATGACGGCGCAGGTGACCGTGGCGAATCCGCTGTCGGATACCCAGGTTAAGGCCCTGACCGATGCCCTGCGGAGCTCCCTCAGCTCCCAGATCGATGTCCGGGTCGGGGTCGACCCTGCGCTGATCGGCGGCATGATCGTCAAAGTCGGCTCGCGCATGATCGACAGCTCCGTGCGCACCAAGCTGAACAAGCTGCAACTCGCCATGAAAGGGGTTGGCTGATGGAAATCCGCGCCGCGGAGATTTCCGCGATCCTGAAGCAGCAGATCGCGAATTTCGGAAATGAGGCGGATGTCGCCGAAGTCGGCCAGGTCCTCTCGGTCGGCGACGGAGTCGCCCGCGTCCACGGCCTCGACCAAGTCCGTGCCGGCGAGATGGTCGAGTTCACGAACGGCCTGAAGGGCATGGCCCTCAACCTCGAAGCCGACAATGTCGGCGTCGTCATCTTCGGCAACGACCGCGACATCAAGGAAGGCGACACCGTCAAGCGGACCGGCGCCATCGTCGAGGTGCCGGTCGGCCGCGGCCTGCTCGGCCGCGTCGTGGACGGCCTCGGCAACCCGATCGACGGCAAGGGCCCGCTCGTCGACGTGTCGATGAGCCGCGTCGAGGTCAAGGCGCCGGGCATCATCCCGCGCAAGTCCGTGCACGAGCCGATGCAGACCGGCCTCAAGGCGATCGACGCCCTGGTCCCGATCGGGCGCGGCCAGCGCGAGCTGATCATCGGCGACCGCCAGACCGGCAAGACCGCCGTCGCGATCGATACCTTCCTCAACCAGAAGGGCATCAACGCCGGCGGCGACGAGAGCAAGAAGCTCTACTGCATCTACGTCGCCTGCGGCCAGAAGCGCTCGACGGTCGCCCAGATCGTCAAGACGCTGGAGGACGCCGGCGCGATGGAATACTCCATCGTCGTCGCGGCGACCGCGTCGGACCCGGCGCCGCTGCAGTTCCTGGCGCCCTACACCGGCTGCGCCATGGGCGAGTTCTTCCGCGACAACGGCATGCATGCCGTGATCGTGTACGACGACCTCTCGAAGCAGGCCGTCGCCTACCGCCAGATGTCGCTGCTGCTGCGCCGCCCGCCGGGGCGCGAAGCCTATCCCGGCGACGTCTTCTACCTGCATTCGCGCCTGCTCGAGCGCGCGGCGAAGATGAACGACGACCACGGCGCGGGCTCGCTGACGGCGCTGCCGGTCATCGAGACGCAGGCCGGCGACGT
>NZ_DASYHS010000295.1:0-7696 GCF_035998295.1 Arenibaculum sp.
ACCTCCGTCGGAGGCGGGCCGTGGCGCTCGGCCAGCTCGGCGGCGACGGTCTCGGCCTCCTCGTCGTCCTGGATGCGGGCGATCCGGCCGTAGAGCGTAAGCCTCTCCCCCACGTCGCGGACATAGGCGTCGGGGATCAGCACCGGCAGGTCGAGCGCCACGCGCGGCGTCCAGAACGCCTCCGGCTCGCCGCCGCGCCGCACCGCGTCGACGGCGCGCCGCAACAGGTCGCGGAACAGCTCGGCGCCGACCTCGCGCAGGTGGCCGGACTGCTCCTCGCCGACCAGGTTGCCGGCGCCGCGCATGTCGAGGTCCGCGTTCGCGAGGTCCAGGCCGGCTCCCGGCCGGGCATGTGCTGCCACCCGGGCCAGCCGCGCCGCCGCGGCCGGGACCGGCACCCCCGGCTCCGTCGTCAGCAGGCAGAACGCCCGGACCGAACCGCGGCCGACCCGCCCGCGAAGCTGATGGAGATCCCCGAGCCCGAACCTGTCGGCGCGATGGACCACCAGCGTGTTCGCAGCCGGAATGTTGAGGCCGGATTCGATGATGTTGGTGGCGAGCAGCACGTCGGCGGCCCCTTCGGCGAAGCCGGAGATCGCGTCGTCCATGTCCTCCGGCGCCATCCGCCCGTGCGCCACCACGACGCGCAGTTCCGGCACGTGCTCGGCGAGGCGCCGCCGGACCTCGTCGAGGTCGGCTATCCGCGGGCAGATGTAGAAGCTGCGGCCGCCGCGCCGGCATTCCGCCATCAGGGCGTCGCGGATGGCGCCGCCCTCATAGTCGAGGACGCGGGTGGCGATGGGATGGCGACCGGCGGGCGGGGTCGCGATCACGCTGATGGCCCGCAGCCCGGTGACCGCGAGCTCCAGCGTCCGCGGGATCGGCGTCGCGCTCATGCTCAGCATGTGGACGCCGGCCGCGACGTCCCTGAGGCGGTCCTTCTGGGCGACGCCGAATCGCTGCTCCTCGTCGACGATCAACAGGGCCAGGTCGCGGAAACGGACGCCGCGGCCGAGCAGCGCATGCGTGCCGACCGCGACCAGCGGCCCTTCCGCCCGGAGCGCCGCCCGGACCTTGCCCTGGCCAGCGTCCCGGCCGGTCCGCATCAGCCCGACGACGGGAATGCCGAAGCCGGCGAACCGGGACTGGAAGTCGCGCAGGTGCTGGCGGGCGAGCGGCAGCGTAGGCGCGACCACGGCTACCTGACGCCCGGTCGACGCGACGGCGAAGGCGGCACGCAGGGCGACCTCCGTCTTGCCGAAGCCGACGTCGCCGACGACGAGCCGGTCCATCGGTCGTCCGGAGGCGAGATCCGCGGTCACGGCATCGATCGCGGCCTGCTGGTCCTCGGTCTCGGTAAAGGGAAACCGGTCCGCGAAACGGCGCAACGCGGCGGCGTGCGCCACGATCGGCGCGCCTGCGGCGCTCTCGCGCCGCCGCGCCTCCTCGACCAGCGTCCTGGCGCTGCCGAGAAGGTCGCCGACGACCCGGCCGAGCCTGTCCGCCCAGACCTCGCCACCGAGGCGGTCGAGCGTCGCCGGGGCGCCGCCGGGCCCATAGCGCCATACCAGGTCCATGCTCTCCACCGGGACCAGCAGGCGGTCGTTGTCGCGATAGAGCAGGCGCACGCAATCGTGCGGCGCCCCGGCGGGGGTGACCTGCTCGATCCCGTCGCACAGGGCGATCCCGTGATCGGCATGGACCACGAGGTCGCCGGGCGCCAGCGCCGCCCGGCCTTCCAGGACCGACGGGGCGCGCCGGCCGTTCTCGCGGGCGCGCCCCGCCAGGTCGGCCCGGGCGATCACGGCGAGGTCGGGCGCTACGAACCCCGCCTCCAGGTCGAGCACGGCGAGCGATACCGGCTCGACCGGGTCGAAACGGTCGACGCGCGGCGCCGGCGGTTCCAGTCCGCGGGCGAGCCGGGCGACGTCGCCCGCCCGTCGACCGGCCATCACGACCGGGATACGGTCCGCCCGCAGGCGGCGCAGATGCCCGGCCAGCGCGCCGGGGCCCGCGGTCAGGTCGGGCCCGGGCCGCCCGCCCGCGTCCATCCCGCCGGCGGCCGGCGGTCCCTGACGCAGCTCGACGACGGCACGCGCGGCCAACGCCTCTTCCCATTGACCGGCGGACAGGAACAGGTCCTCCGGCGGCAGCGGACGGTAGTCCGGCAGATGGGCGCGACGGCCGATCTCGGCCGCCGCCTTGCGCCCCTGGTAGGCCGCCTCGATCTGGGCGAGCCGGTGGGGCAGGAATTCCCCAACGGCCTCGTCGAGGCTGACGGCAGCGTCCGGCAGCCACTCCAGCAGCGTCTGCGTGCCGGCGTGGAACAGGGGCAGCCACTGCTCCATGCCGGCGTGCCGCCGCCCGGCCGCCACCGCGACGGCGACGGGATCGCGGCCGTCGGGGGAGCCGAAGCGCCGGTCGTAGGCGGAGAGGAACCGCTCGGCCGCCGCGGGGTCCAGCACCACCTCCGACATCGGCGGCAGCATCACCGCCCCGTCGTCGAGGTCCAGCTCGACCGGCCCGCCGGCGCCGGGCGGCATGATTTCCAGATGGTGGCCCATACGGTAGTCGCCGGGACCGTGGACCTCCCCGGCCGGGGCATAGCCGGCGGCGAGCAGCCACGTCTCCAGTGCCTCGCGGCCGATCTCGCCGGGACCGGCGCGAAGCGGCATGCCCTCGAAGCTCGACCGCGAGGGCAACCGCCGCAGGGCGCCATAGACGCTTGTCAGGACGAGGCGCGGGCCGTCGGCCGGCTCGAGCATGCGCATCATCGCCGCGACCCGCGCGGCCGATACGGCCGGCGACGGGGAATTCCGCTCGTAGGGCGCCGTGTCCCAGGGCGGCAGGATTACCAGCTCCAGGTCGGGATCGAAGAAGCGCAGCCAGCGAACCAGCCGCTCCAGCCGGCGGCGGTCGGCCGCGACGTGGAGCAGCCCCCGCGCGGCGCAGGCGCGCGCGAGCCGCGCCAGGTGGACCGCGTCGTAGCCGGGCGGAAGGCCGGCAACCGGCAGCAGCCCCGGCTCGGCCGGGTCGAAATGCATGTCCATCTCGGATTGAGGTCCATCAGCGTGGAGACGGTGGGGAAACCGCCCGCACGCAGTCCGGGTTCCTCCGGGGCTCAGGCCCGGGCGGGCAAACCGCAGTTCGCGAGGATGAAGTCCGCGATCCCGGCGGGATCGTTGAGGTCGAGGACCGGCACCGCCAGACCGGGCAGGGGTTCGTCGCAGGCGACCGCGACCACGTGCGGGTCCTCCTCGGCGATCAGCGGCTTGCCGGTGGACCGCCGATGGACTTCCAGCTTGGGGTGGGCGTGACGCTTGAACCCTTCGACCAGCACCAGGTCGACCGGCGTCATGCGGGACAGCAGTTCCTCCAGCGCAGGTTCGGGCGCGCCCCTGTGCTCGTGCATCAAGGCCCAGCGCTGCGCGGAGCCGACCAGCACCTCGGTCGCTCCGGCCTGCCGGTGGCGGTAGGAATCCTTGCCCGGCGTGTCGACGTCGAAGGCATGGTGGGCGTGCTTGACCGTGGACACGCTGATGCCGCGGGAGATCAGCGCGGGCAGGAGCGCCACCAGCAGCGTCGTTTTGCCGCTGCCGCTCCAGCCGGCGATGCCGAAGATCCTCATGCGCCGTCGCTCCCCCGATCCCAGGTCTCCGCGGCCGACATTAGGCGAGCCGCGGGCGTGGCGGAAGGCCGATGGACGACATTGTATTTTAGATAAAATCGTAGAATTCTAAGCCCGTCGGTTCGGCGGTGCGTACATGTACGTCGTCTTGGTCTCTATCATCCTCGTCGGCTTCCTGATGGTCGGCAGCGTGTTCCTGCCGCGGCTGCTCGGCATCGGGCGGAAGCTCTCGGCCTTGCGCGGCCGCCGCGCCGCGGCGGAAACGCTCGTGCGCCGGATGCAGGTACGCCTCCAGCGGCGCGGCCGGGAGCTTCGGACGGCGACCGCCCAGCTCGCGAAGACGCAGACGCGCCGGCGCCTGCTGATCGCCGACCTGGAAGCGGCCCGGGCCGCCACCGAGAGCACGGTGCGCATCGTCGAGGGACCGGACCGGGAGCCCGGATGCCGGGTCTGGATGGCGAAGGTCGTGAACGTGCGGCCCGAGATGCTCGTGCCCCGGCCGGGCAGTTTCGGCCATTTCGACGAGAGCTGGAGCCTGCCGCAGACCGTGCTGGTCCTTGCGCCGGACCCGGCCGAGGCGCGCCGCATGGTCGAGCGGGTGCTGCCCGCCGCCCTCGGCTTCTCGACCCGGACCGTCGAGCGGACGCCGCGTCATCTCGCGGCCCTGGTCGAACCGGAACCCGCCGGCGGCGTCCCCCGGGAGGCCGCATGATGCCTTTGGACGCGCCCACGGTGTTCGGGCTGCTCCTGGTGGCCGGCGCGCTCCTGCTGTCCTGGCGCCATACCGCCCGCCGGCTGGCGCTGATCCGGCAGGAGATGGCCCAGCTCGGCCAGCAGGTCGCGGCCGCGGCCCGCTCGATCCGCATGCTCGGCCGCGAAAGCCTGAAGCTGCGCCGGATGACCACGGCCCAGGTCCAGCGCGAACGCCAGCTCTCGCAGGACTGCGCAGAGCTGGAAGCCGCCAAGACCGCCTTCCACGGCTCAGCCTCGCCGCTGGTGGCGATGGACGAACGCAAGGCCGTGGGCGACCGGCTGTGGCAGGTTCCGGTGAGCCGCCCGGCCAAGGGCGTCCAGCGGCCCTGGCGCACCTTCCTGGTCTGGGCGCCGGGACCGGAGCGCGCGCAGGTCAAGGTCGCAAACCGCTACCCGCCGAAGGCGGGCTACGCGGTCGGCCCGGCCGACGAACGGTCCGGGCTGCCCGACGCCGCCCAGTGAGGGGCCCAGTGAGGGGCCCTACCGCGCGCGTTCCAGCAGCAGGCGCGCCGCCGCGTCCAGGATCGCGTCGGCATCGATGCCGTGGAGACGGTAGAGGTCCGGGATGTCGCCCGACTGCCCGAACCGGTCGACGCCCAGCGGGACGGTCGTCTGCCCGCGGACGGAACCGAGCCAGGCCAGCGTCGCCGGATGGCCGTCCAGCACCGTGACCAGCGACGCGCGCGGCGCGCGCGCCAGCAGCTTCTCGATCGTGCCGGTATGCCGGCTCCGCCGCCACTCGTCGTGGAGCCGGTCGGCCGAGGTGACCGCGAGCAGCCCGCAGCCCGGGACGTCCTCCCGGATCGCCTCGAAGGCCGCCCTCGCCTCGGGGGCCACGGCGCCCATGTACGCGATCACCAGCTCGGCGTCGGGTGCGGGCTCGACCGCCCAATAGGCGCCGGCGATCGCGTCCGCCGGGTCCAGGTCGCGCTCCGGCTGGTCGAGGACGCGCGTGGAGAGGCGCAGATAGACCGATCCGCCGTCGGGGCGCTGCAGATGGCCGAACGACCAGTGCAGGATCGCCCCCAGCTCGTCGACATAAGCGGGCTCGTAGCTGACGAGGCCGGGCAGCGCCATGCCGATCAGGGGTGTGGCGATCGACTGGTGCGCGCCGCCCTCCGGCGCCAGGGTGACGCCCGAGGGCGTGGCGACGACGATGAAGCGCGCGTCCTGGTAGACGGCGTAGTTGAGCGCATCGAGGCCGCGCTTGACGAAGGGATCGTACAGCGTGCCGATCGGCAGCATCCGGGCCCCGAACAGGTCGTGGCTCAAGCCGAAGGCGGCGAGCTGGAGGAACAGGTTGTGCTCGGCGATGCCGAGCTCGATGTGCTGCCCCTCGGGCGTCGCCTGCCACTTCTGGGCCGAGACGACCTTCAGCTCCACGAAGGTGTCCGCGTGCGCGGTGCGGTCGAAGATGCCGCGCCGGTTGACCCAGCCGCCGAGATTGGTCGAGACCGTGACGTCCGGGGAGGTCGTCACGATGCGCCGCGCCAGCGGACCGTCCTCGCGCGCGAGGTCGGCCAGGATCCGCCCGAAGCCTTCCTGGGTCGACATGCGGGGCGCCTTGGGCACCGGCAGCGTCTCCGGCACCTCGACCGCGGGAGCGGTCGGGCGGGTGCGGGGGCGGGCCGCGAAGGGCACCGAGGCGAGGAACCGCTCCATCTCCTCCGGCGCGATGTCGAGGGCGGCGAAGCGGTCCCACTCCGCCCCGTCCGGGACCGCCATGCGCCGCTTCAGCGCCGCCATCTGGTCCAGGTTCATCAGGCCGGAGTGGTTGTCCTTGTGGCCGGCGAACGGCAGGCCGAAGCCCTTGACCGTGTAGGCGATGAAGCAGGTCGGGCGGTCGTCCTCCACCGCGTGGAAGGCTTCCAGCACCGCTTCCATGTCGTGGCCGCCGAGGTTGGTCATCAGCGCCGCCAGCGCCTCGTCGTCGTGGCCGTCCAGCAGCGCGGCGACGTCCGGGTCCCCGCCCAGGTCGCGCAGCAGCACTTCGCGCCACGCCGCCCCGCCCTTGAAGGTCAGGGCGGAATAGACGGAGTTGGGGCAGGCGTCGATCCAATCGCGCAGCTTCGGCCCGCCCGGACCGGCGAAGGCGCGCTGCAGCAGCTTGCCGTATTTCAGCACGACGACGCGCCAGCCCATCGAGCGGAACAGCCCCTCGATCGGGTTGAACAGGCGGTCGGCCACGATGCTGTCGAGGCTCTGCCGGTTGTAGTCGATGACCCACCAGAGATTCCGGACGTCGTGCTTCCAGCCCTCGAACAGGGCCTCGAACACGTTGCCCTCGTCCAGCTCGGCGTCGCCGACCAGCGCCACCATGCGGCCCGGCGGCTCGCCGTTGCCGAGCTCCTTCAGCCGGACGTAGTCCTGCACGATGGACGCGAAGGTGGTCATCGCTACCCCGAGCCCGACGGACCCGGTCGAGAAGTCGACGTCGCCGCCGTCCTTGGTGCGCGACGGGTAGCTCTGCGCGCCGCCCAGGGCGCGGAAGCGCTCCAGCTTCTCCCGGGTCTGCCGGCCCAGCAGGTACTGGATCGCGTGGAAGGCGGGGCTCGCATGCGGCTTCACCGCGACCTTGTCCTGGGGCCGCAGGACGTCGAAGTAGAGGGCGGTCATCAAGGTGGCGAGCGAGGCCGAGGAAGCCTGGTGGCCGCCGACCTTCAGGCCGTCGCGGCTCGGCCGCAGGTGGTTGGCGTTGTGGACGGTCCAGCTGGAGAGCCAGAGTACCTTGCGTTCGAGCGCGCGCAGGAAGCGGAGCTTCTCCGCGGAGATTTCGGCGGCGGTCCTGGTCGCTTCGATCCTGCTCATCGGCTGCCTCTCGCTTCTCGGGCCGAGGACCTTCGCCCGGCGCCGCATCCCCTGTATATACTGACAGTGCGTCGTGGCCCATCTCGACGTATAAGTCCAGCCCGATTCCGTCATCTGCGATCGCCCTTGACCCCATCTCCCCGCCCCCGTCCGAGGCTGCCGCGCAGCGCCGCCGCCCTCGCCGCCCTGCTCCTCGCCGCCGCCTGCGCGGCCGGCGCGCCGCGCACCCAGGCCCCGGAGACCGCCCCGGAGACGGCCGCCGCGCAGCCCGCCGGGCGGCTGGAGGCCGTCGAGTTGGCATCGAGCGCACCCGCCGACCTCGCGGCGCTGCGGGAGGGGGACGCCCCGGCCCGCGCCGTGGACGCCACCCTGCACCTGCCCGCCGACACGCGCGGCCGCATGCCGGCCGTCGTGGTCCTGGAGGACGGCGACGAGGGCGCGGTCTACGCCCATGCGCTGGCCGAGGCCGGCATCGCCGCGCTGGCCGTGCCGTCCGAAGGCGGCCTG
>NZ_DASYHS010000266.1:0-5273 GCF_035998295.1 Arenibaculum sp.
GACCTGATGCTGGTCGCGGGCAAGGACATCGAGGCGGCGATCCAGCGCCTGGCGCAGATGGCGCGCGCGGCGGGCATCCACCTGATCATGGCGACGCAGCGCCCCTCGGTCGACGTCATCACCGGCACGATCAAGGCCAACTTCCCCACCCGCATCTCGTTCCAGGTCACCAGCAAGATCGACAGCCGCACCATCCTCGGCGAGCAGGGGGCGGAACAGCTCCTCGGCCAGGGCGACATGCTCTACATGGCCGGCGGCGGGCGCATCACCCGCGTCCACGGACCCTTCGTGACCGACCAGGAGGTCGAGCAGGTCGTCCGGTTCCTGCAGAGCCAGGGCGAGCCGAACTACGTCGACGCCATCACCGAGGACGAGGACGAGATGGCGGCCTTCGAGGAGGAGGAGGAGCAGGGCCGCGGCGGCACGGGAGACGACCTGTACGACAAGGCGGTCGCGGTCGTGCTGCGCGAGCGCAAGGCGTCGACCAGCTTCATCCAGCGCCACCTCCAGATCGGCTACAACAAGGCCGCCCGCCTGGTCGAGCGCATGGAGGCCGAGGGGATCGTCTCGTCGGCGAACCATGTCGGCAAGCGGGAGATCCTGGTCCAGCACCGGATGGAGGACTGACGGACGGCTGCCGGGGGAACGGGGCGGTGGAACGGGGCGGCGGAACAGGGCGGCGGAACGGGGCCGGCGGAACGGTGTTGGGAGGACATCCGATGCAAAGGGAGCTCCCCATGCCGTACCGCCACGCCCTCACGATCCTCGCCGCCGCGGCCTGCCTCGGAGCATTCCCGGCCGCCGCCCAGCAGAATGCCCAGCAGAACGCCCCTGGCGCCAGCGGCAGCTTCGTCGATGCCCAGGGCCGGGAGATCGGGACCGCCGAGCTGACCGGGACGCCGAACGGCGTGCTGATCCGGATCGACGTCGAGGGGCTGCCGCCCGGCCAGCACGGGTTCCACATCCACGAGACCGGCACCTGCGAGCCGCCGGAGTTCACCTCGGCCGGCGGCCACTACAACCCCGAGGGCGAGAGCCACGGCTTCCTGACCGAAGGGGCCCATGCCGGCGACCTGCTCAACCTCACGGTGCCCGGCGACGGCGCCCTCGTCCACGAGGCGCTGGCGAGCGACGCCTCGCTCGACGGCGAGAACATGCTGCTCGACGACGACGGCTCGGCCCTGGTGATCCATGCCGGGCCGGACGACTACCGCACCGACCCGTCCGGCCAGTCCGGCGCGCGCATCGCCTGCGCCGTCGTCGAGAGCCGCGGCTGAGGCCCATGCCCTTTTTTCGTCACCGTGGATCGACATATAGAAGGGCATGACCAGACGCAGCACCTTCCGTTCGGCCGCCGCCGCCCTCTGCCTCGCGGCGGCCGCCGCCGCACCCCTCCTCGCGGCGGACGCAGCCGCATCCCCGGCCGCCGCGCAGGCGTCCTCGCCCGGCGCCGACCAGGTCGCGCAGGCCGGCCTGTCCGCCCGGGACGAGGCCGACATCGCGCGGATCGAGGCCTATCTCAACTCGATCCGCACGCTGCGCTCGCGCTTCCTCCAGGCGGCACCCGACGGCAGCCTGGCGCGCGGCACCTTCTTCATGCAGCGGCCGGGCAAGATGCGCATCGAGTACGACCCGCCGATCGGCAACTACATCGTCGCCGACGGCTGGTTCATCCATTTCTGGGACGCCGAGCTGCGCCAGCAGTCCAACGCGCCGATCGGCTCGACGCTCGCCGAGCTGATCCTGCGCGACGACCTGCTGCTGTCGGGCGCCGTCACGGTCAACGACATCCAGCGCGGCCCCGGCCGGATCGAGATCGAGCTGGTCGAGACCAAGGACCCCGCCAAGGGCCGGCTGACCCTGGTGTTCGAGGACAGCCCGCTGCGGCTGCGCAAGTGGCGCGTGCTCGACGCCCAGGGCCTGACGACGGAGGTGGCGCTGCTGGACCCGCAGTTCGGCATGCCGCTGGACCGGCGCCTGTTCACGTTCGTCAGCCCGGATTTCGGCCGCTTCCGGGGCGACTGACCGGCCCCCTCTTCAAGACCGCAGATGGGCGGTCTGCTCATCGATCGAGCGGGTGACGTCGGCCTGGACGTCGCCGGTATGCTTCGTCCGGACCGGCTCGACGAACATGATCCACGCTTCTCCGTCGGCATGGGGCTGATGCTCGACGCCGCGCGGGACGACGTGGAAGTCGCCGGCCTCCAGCACGACCTCGCGCCCGTCGCGGTAGCGGATCGCGAACGTGCCGCGATGGACGAGGAAGAACTCGTCCTCGTCGGCATGGGCGTGCCAGACGAACTCGCCCTTCACCTTGGCCAGCTTCACGAACTGACCGTTGGCGGCCGCCACCACGCGCGGCGACCAGTATTCGGTGATGGTGTCGTATTCCTGCGAGAGACGGCCGACCGACGGCACCATGTCCTTCCTCCCTCCGGGTGATGAGCTGGCTGCCACCCTAACACGGCCACCCTAACACGGAAGGAACGGCGGTCCGACCGTCCGCATGCGGCCGGCGCATGAGGGATCATCCTCCGAACCCCGGAAAGACGCTTACGGCCCGAACGGTTTGGACGTAACATCCTCCGCCGAGTTGGAAAGACCGGTCGGTCCGCAGCGGGTCCACGGGCCCCCGGGCGCCCGGGGGAGGCCCGACCATGCGGTCGGGCCGCAAGCATCGACAGGGGTCGTGATGACGTTGGATGCGGGTTCGGACGCCGCCGGCGCTGCCGCCATACCGCCTGCCGTGCCGCCTGCCGTACTGCCCGGCGTGCAGGACTACGCCGCCCATCTGCTGAAGGTCCTGCCCGCGGCGGTCTATGTCTGCGATGCCGACGGACTCATCGTCGCCTACAACGACCGGGCGGCCGAGCTGTGGGGCCAGCGCCCGGAGCCCGGCGATCCCGCGATGCGCTTCTGCGCCTCGCACCGGCTCTACTGGCCGGACGGCCGGCATCTGCCGCACGAGCAGACGCCGATGCGCGACGCGCTCGTGTCCGGCACGACGACGAAGGACGGCGAGGTCGTCTTCGAACGGCATGACGGGTCCCGTTTCCTGGCGCTGGTGAACGTCGTCCCGCTGCGCGACGGGCAGGGCCGGATCATCGGCGCGGCGAACTGCTTCCAGGACATCACCGAGCGCAGGCGGGCGGAACGGCAGGCGCAGCAACTCGCGGCGATCGTCGAGTCCTCCGACGACGCAATCGTCAGCAAAACCCTCGACGGGGTCATCGCCACCTGGAACCGAGGGGCCGAACGCCTCTTCGGCTACACGGCGGACGAAACCATCGGCAAGCCGATCACGATCCTGTTCCCACCGGACCGGCACGACGAAGAACCGGAGATCCTCGCGCGCATACAGCGCGGCGAGCGGGTCGACCACTACGAGACCGTCCGGCGGCACAAGGACGGAAGCCTGATCGACATATCGCTGACGGTATCGCCGATCAAGGGCACCGACGGCAGGATCGTGGGCGCGTCGAAGATCGCCCGCGACATCACCGAGCGCAAGCGGGCCGATTCGCGCCTGCGCCTGCTCGCGCGCGAGGTCGACCATCGCGCCAAGAACCTGCTGGCGGTCATCCTGTCGATGGTGCGCTTCACCCGCGCCGACACCGTTCCCGAGTTCGCCGCGGCGATCGACGGCCGCATCCGGGCGCTGGCCCACGCGCATTCCATGCTGTCGGAAAGCCACTGGCAGGGGGCCGACCTCGAGCGGCTGGCCGAGGAGGTGCTGGCGCCCCACCGCCGCCCGGGGGCCCGGCCGGTGCGCATCGACGGCCCCGGCCTGAAGCTCGCCCCGTCCGCCGCGCAGTCGGTCGCCATGGTGCTCCACGAGCTGGCGACCAACGCGGCCAAGTACGGCGCCTTCTCCGCTCCCAGCGGCCATGTCCACCTCGAGTGGTCACTGCCGGCGGGCGGGCGCCTGGTCCTGCTCTGGACCGAGACGGGCGGACCGCCGGTGCGCCAGCCGTCGCGGCGCGGCTTCGGGACGGGCGCGGTCGAGCGCGTGGTCCGTGGCCAGCTGGGCGGCCAACTGAGCCTCGACTGGCGCGCCGAGGGACTGGTGTGCGAGATCGACGTGCCGCTGGACGCCATCGTGGACCCGGCCGGCTGACCGGGAGGGCGCGACGGGCACTCCGGAAAGAGCAGCGGATCAGCCTGCCCCGGTCAGTTCCTTCATTCTACTCACGAACGCCGCTCCAGCCCGCATCATCGGCTCGACGACATCAACACCGAGAACATCGCCACGGTAATCGGCAGCGTATCGGACCTGTTCCGCCTCCTTGAAGGTCCTGCCAAGTTCAAGATCGACAATCCCGGGCTTTACGAAGGCTTGGCCGAATTTGCCGATCGTCCCGGCATGCGTCCTAGGAATCTCGATCCCCCGCGAAGCCAGGGCTGCACAGGCACCATGGAAAACGGCATAGTAGAGGCGGTTCATCGCCCCGTTGACGTCACCGTCATCGAGCAGTATCTGCGCCGAACGCAGACTTCTTTCCGCCTGCTCGATCTGGGCCGCCGCTCCGCCTGCATCCGTCACACCAGCTTGCCTTCCGCCCTGATCGTTTCCGCCAGCCGGCCACAAAAGGGATCGGGGCGGTCACCGGCCAGGGCCGCGGCCGGCAACGTCCAGGCCTGAATCGCCATACCTTTCTCGATCTCGACCGGATACGTAACGTCGAGGAGTTCTCGGTCCGCAAGGGTCAGCGGCTGCCGAGGGTCGTGCAAGACGACAGCGAGGTCGAGGTCGCTGTCCTCCCGATGATCTCCGCGTGCACGGCTGCCGAACAGGTAAAGGCCGGCCAAACGGGAGCCATACCGCTCCAAGAGCGCCGACTTCACGGCGGTCAACACCGCGCGGGTCCGACTGTCTATCGCCATTTCCGTCATGGCCGGCCTCCTCGGTTCGAAGATGCGCTCTTTCCAGCTTCAGTCAACAGCCGGCCTGCTCGGACGCGTCGAAGTTCAGCTCGATGCGGATGCCGTGGGGGTCGTTCACGAACACCTGGATCATGCCCAGCAGCGGCACCGTGCGCTCGGAGAAGGGAACGCCCTTCTCCGCCAGGCGGCGGCGCGTCGCGTCGAGGTCACGGGCCGTGAAGGCGACGTGGTCGAGCGCGCCGGTGCCTGACCCGGTGCCGGGTGCCGGCGCGCCGGTGCCGACGAGATGGACGACGGGCGTGCCGTCGCCGGCATAGAGCCACAGGCCGGGAAACGGGAAGGGCGGCCGCTCGCCCGCCTCGAGGCCGAGGACGTCCTCGTAGAAGCGG